>JAIPGJ010000070.1 GCA_021736185.1 Fidelibacterota bacterium
AGCTGCCGAAGCCTACTCGATATTAAACGACGATCAGAAAAAAGCACATTACGATCAATTTGGACATCCTCCAGAAGGGGGGATGGGCGGCAGTCCTTTTGACGGCTTTGGAGGTGGTGGCGGTTTTGGAGTTGACCTTTCAGATGCCCTGCGGATTTTTATGGAGGGCTTCGGTGGCGGCGGTGGCGGCGGTTTTGGCGATATTTTTGGCGGCGGCGGTTCCCGATCCCGGGGCCGATCCCGGGGGTCTGATTTAAAAATCAAGTTGCCACTCACGCTTGAAGAAATTGCAGCTGGTGTCACCAAAAAAATGAAGGTCAAGCGCTTTGAGAGCTGCTCAGACTGTGGTGGCACGGGAGCACGGGATAAATCTGATAAAACAACCTGCTCTGTGTGTCATGGACGAGGTGAGGTTCAGCAGGTTTCCCGATCCATGTTTGGTCAGTTTGTTAATATTCAACCCTGCACCAATTGTGACGGAACCGGCGAAGTTATCGCTCACCCCTGCAAAACATGTAGTGGAGATGGCAGGATTCGCAAAGAATCGGTCGTATCAGCCAAAATTCCGGCTGGCGTCCATGCAGGCAACTACATGACCCTCAAGGGCGAAGGAAATTCAGCGAGACGTGGTGGACAACATGGCGACCTTATCGTGCTTATTGATGAAAAGGAACATGACCTGTTCATCCGCGATGAAGACAATATTTATTTAGAGCTGGTCATTAACATGGCCCAGGCAGTGATGGGCGCAGAGCTGGAAATCCCCACGCTTACCGGGAAGGTTAATCTTAAGATTCCTGCAGGATCTCAGTCAGGCAAACTCCTGAGATTGAGGGGCAAAGGCATACCCCGTATTAATAGTCATATGGTTGGGGATCAAATGGTAAAGATACAAATTGAGACCCCTGTCAAGCCCAGTAAACAAGAGCGGGAACTTTATAAACAGCTCGAAGCGTACTATAGCAGTCAAAAAAGTAAGAGCAGTATCTTCAGAAAAATAAAATCCTTACTATGATGAGGCAGGAAACTTGCTAAATTTTACCCGCCAGGAACGAATCGTAATTTACTTTTTAGTAGCTACACTGGGAGTAGGGGCGGTTCTCAGGCTAGTAAGGAACCAGCGTCTTGAGAAACAGTTGACTCCAAATCGGTTTTATGAGGAGGAGCAACAATTCAAAAAGATTGCAGAGCAGATTAATTCTGACTCACTCCAGTTTGTTGACAATGCTAATTCCAATTTTGACTCTGATACGTCAGACTTTTCTGTCAAAGATGCCCATATTGAGACTAAAATCATCAATATCAATACGGCTGGAATTAGTGAGCTAACTGAATTGCCAGGTATCGGGCCAGCATTAGCTAAAAGGATTAGAGCTTATACGGATCTCAACGGTCCATTTAAGAATAAATCAGATATCATCCTCGTAAAGGGGATCGGAGAAAAATTGTATACCCGAATTGAGGGTTTAGTTACGACAGAGTAGTCGAGGAGGACTCGTGAGTAAAGATGTTTTCGCCAATCACAGAACCAATTCAATAATAATTATTGTTCTGATCGCGCTTTTTATAAGTGTGATATATCTTCCAAAGACTATCTGGGATTATGAGGCCAAACTTCGAGATCAAGCCCGATTTCGGATAAATGCTGTAAGTCTTGCCGAAAAACTTCATTATCAACTGGCTAAATCTTATACCACCAATACAGAGCAGCTGCTCCTGGTGGTAAACTCAGTCAGAGATAGTCTACTGGCCGCCTCCATGGATTCCAATTATAGCTACTATGGTCAGCAGAGAATCCCGCTGGCCGCCAAGTCAGTACCTGTAAATTATTCAGATGAATACAAACAATTGTATAAGCAATTGCATCTCGAATTGTTCAAAACTCTCCAGCCCAACCATTACATGGAGGCCCAATCAATCAATCTGCTTCTCGATAGTATTCGAACTCTATTTGAAGCTGGCAACTATGTTGGTGAGCAGACCATGGTTATCGACAGTGTTGCACTCACATTTATTGTTTCTGAAAAATACGATATTCTCTATCAGAATATCAAAACCTCCATGTTCAATGCGCTGACTACCAGCTACACAAAATATCCTTCTTTTTCAAATCCTCTGGTTGATGCGGTCATGGACAGTATCGCAAAAAATCCAAATCTATCTGGTCGCATAGAATTCAGTGGCATATATGATGGAGACGTAAGAGTCGATTTCATCATTCCTCCCACTTTTGAAGAAAATCTGGGAAAAACCCTTGAGACCCTTAAAAAACAATTTGTTGTCGATTCCTATGACTCGGCCACTTATGGTGATACACTGTACGATATGGCTCTGGCTGAGTTTCTCGTTCTTAATGATACGCTGGAATCCATGCCAGAATCCCTGACTTTAACTTACATGGATACCAGTGGGGTTGATGTGAAGATTCCGGTAGGAGTTAAAGTGAGCGATATGGAAGCCGCTTTAGACAAACGTCGCAATAACCTTTACAAACGATTAACGGGCTACTCTGAGCCGAGTCCTTACATTGCCAAACGGGTCATCGCTGTTGCCATGGATTCCTTGAACAGTCCCAATGTTGGCCTGGATTCAATCCATCTGGATATTGACTTAACAAATGCCACCTTTAACATCAATGTCCATAAGAACATTACTGAATATTTCAATAAAGTCAGTCTTGACCAAGCCTACTATAAAACCGCGGTAAATCTCAGTGATTTGGATTGGGAAAAAGCTGCTGTAGAAGTCGTAGAATTCGTTGCAGCCAGACTCATAAAAAAATCCGATTTTTTAAGATGGCAGACAGTTGAAGTTGAATCAGACACCTTTAACGTGGATATTTATGATGACTTCCTGCGGAAGTATGATGATATGAATTTAAAACTGGCTCAAACACTTACTGGAGAATACATCAACATACATGATTATGCCCGCAAGCTGGTTGGAGTTGCCGAAGAACTTGCAGGCAATGATACACTGGAATGGAGTGGGGAGCAGCTTATTGAGTTCCCGGCTGATACCTTGCTTATTGATGTATTCCCCACATATCTTGCTGAATACGATACGACTTTTACCATTGCTCGTGATACGGTAGTTCAGATCGATGATAGCACCTATAATGGTGTTTGGTTCAGGGAGAGAGTGGGTGCTTCACAGGATATATCCCTGGATTCATTGCCTTTCCTGACTGCTCTGCGTCCCTCAGTCTACAGGTATGACTTCAACGGTACCGACAGTGTTACTAGCTTGAACATCCTCGAAAAAAGCGATTCGGCCCGTGTTGAGAAGGTTTATTATGGTCCCGATGAATATGTTATGATCTTTCTAGGCGATAGTCTCCTTGAAAATCTATTTCTCCTCACCAAGGGCTATGCTGAATATGACTCCGTTCAGATTGATAGTCTGAGTATTGTATCTGAGGAATTTGTGGCCGGCGAAAGTGAGAAAGATTTATTCATGTCTAAGGATTCATTTGGTGGGTGGATTGATACAGTCACCAGTAAAAAATATGTGAAGAAACAACTTTTTGCTCATTATCATTTCGCTCCGGAATTGACAAAATGTCCCGTAACAGACCTTCCATATCGGATTACCGTGAGAAATAATGTCAATCTGGGAATCGAATCACCAATTACAAAACCGATACATACGAGAAGATATCTATTCTTTACCCAAATTGATTCCAGTCATGGAAGTCTGGTTGACGGGGAAGCAAGTTGGGCCAAATAACAGGCTAGATAAATATGCTGGCAATACATATATCCCGGGATACCATTAAATTTGCCCAATTGGTGAATTTTAAGGGTACTCCTTTTATTGAGAGTTTGGGAAAAGTCAGCTTAAATGATCAGCTTGTTAGTCCGGACATGACCAACTCTCAGGTCATCATGTCCCTGGCTGAACAAATTTCAAAGATTCGAAACTCCGCTGAATTTCCTGATAATTCGACACACCTCGTCATCGACAGTGACTGGTTTCCAATGGGAATTCATCCAGTAGATGTCGCTTTAGCTGGCAACGATCTGAACAAGTATCTTAAATGGTATATGAAGGAAATGTTGGACAGTTCACTTTCCCAGTACGTGACGATTCATCAGGAGCTGAATCGCTCCTCAGCCAAGGCTGTCCAATATCTCTCTATGGCCATTCCGCAATCTTTTGACTCTTGGCTGGAACGAATTATTTCACCCTCCGAGTTGGAATTGAAAAAGGTGATCACCGATATGGAAGCCATTGGCAATGTGCTGACTGCCACCAAACTTCTTGATTTTGAAGGGGGTATTCAGGTGGTTCTCGAAAATCGCGAGAATACCATCAACTGCCATATGTTTCAGAATCATGAATTCTCAGGTTTATTCCATGGGTCGCTTAATTGGGATTACCGGATTACTTTAGATCACGTTCGCGGTGATGCGAAACTTATCAATTTGGTTAAAGAAGCTATTGAGAGAGCTGTAAAAGGGAAGCGGGATCCGGATAATGTGATCACGAATCTATTCTATTTTTCATCTTCCGGGGATCCTTCTTTAATGAGCAATCTGGAAAATTATGAAGTGAGCTGTCAAAAACTCCACTTGGACAATTACTTTAATTTTCGGGATCCAGATACTGAAAATATTGATGAATATGCAGTGGTCCTGGGTGCTTTAAATGTAGAAATACAGGAACGCTTCAGTGAAGTTTGATCTAAGAAAAGACAGGGGTATTCTTAGCTCCCATAAATTTTTAGCTGATGAATCTGCTACCCCTCAGCTATCTGAAGATGAACTTATTGCTGCAACCCTGCAGAAACGTCATGCAGCCAGTCACGCCGACACTCCGGCTGTGGAAAATCCTGAGACTGGAGCTGATGGTCCAAAGGACACATCAAAGTCCAAGCAAAAAAAGAAGAAGGACAGTAATCGTAATCCACTACGCGAATTCCTGCTGCTCATTCTCATGTTAGCGGTGACAGCCTATTATATGCAGGAGAAGGGGATTCTCATTTCTTCATTTGATATTGCCAGAGCTTATGTCTACGAATTTATCGGCATCACCGAGCCAGTCAGCCCTGGGGATGAGCGGGAAAATTATGATCAATATTTTTCAGGTGACTCCCTTTTGCTTGATGATGTCCTTCCAGATGAAATATTTGATGAACTCATGCCTATGACACCTGATATTGCAGCCCTTGCAGATTCAATCGCGGCTGCCAAACCGGAATCACTCTATGTACAATTACCTGGCGGGCGGGATACCGTCATCGTATATCAGGAATATACTCAAGTTTCGCCTGAGCCTGTGCAATTGACTGACAATGACATCGCTATCATCAATAATCGCTCCCTTCTGCTCATGTTCACAGAGATGATTAGTAATTTTCCCATTGAATATGGAACGGGTCATTTATTCTTGAAGAGGGATGCACTCACCATCACCGCTCCACGCGGCGGTGAATGGGTGACGACAATGAAAACGACACTCGACAAGTTTGTTCAGGGATCATTTATTGAAGATTACAGCACCGGCACTGCTAAGATTTCCAGTAAATTTGAAATTATTATGAATGCAGAAAGTGATTTCCAGGGTCAATCATTTGATGCCTTGAGATTATTAGATATTCTTGCTAATCCGTTTTCAGATTATCTAAATGAAATTGTCATTGATCTCGCTCGTGGAACGGATGACAATCCTGCACAATTTTCTTTTACTGGATCTGCTCAGGAGATGCAATACATTCTTTCATCATGGGCTGAATCCCGCAGCAATTATCTCATCAGATCTATCGATGTTGAGTATCAAGGTCAAAAACTCCTCCTCACATGTGGCGTTGTCTTCTTTAACTATATCCCATGACACGCATTATAGCCGGGGAATGGAGAGGACATCCTCTACCAAAGCTTAAAACCGGGACAGTTCGACCAACTACAGATCGTGCAAGAACTATCCTTTTCGATACGCTGCGTGATGTGAGTGATATGCATGTTTTGGACCTTTATAGTGGCACCGGCGCTTTGGGATTTGAAGCCCTGAGTCGTGGCGCCAGATCACTTATCTCAATCGACAAGGACCCAAAATATATCCATGCGCAGAAAGTCTGGATTGCTGATCGCGGTAAAGACTTTCAAGCCTATATTGGAGATGTTCAAAGGGTTTTGTCCCGACTCACTCAACAATTTGATTTGATACTTGCCGATCCGCCCTACGAAGAAAAGCTATCATCTGGCATGCTTGAAATGATTGAAGCCCACGCGGCTTCAAATGCTTATTTTGTATACGAATCTGCACGTAGAGATAATCGTGATATCAGTTCGGAAGTATTTATCTTGGAGAAAGAAAAAGTGGTTGCAGAAACAAGAATTCAAATATATAAGGCGCACTGACATGAAAAAGCGATTGGCTATATACCCAGGTACCTTTGACCCCATTACATTGGGGCATCTTGATATCATTGAAAGAGCCGTCTCGGTGTTTGATGAGGTCATTGTGTCAGTGGGAAGAAATATCGGTAAACAACCCCTATTCACAGTTGATGAGCGCATAGAAATGATTGAGCGGACAACTGCCCATCTTGATAATGTTAAGGTCACTTATTTTGATGGCCTTATTGTAGATTATGCACGAAAATTAAATGCCGTGGCTATGATCAGGGGATTGAGAGCGATGTCTGATTTTGAATTTGAATTCCAGATGGCTCTCGTGAATAGAACCCTTTATCCTGACCTTGTTCAAGTATTTCTCATGCCACATGAAGCCTTTACTCATCTGAATTCAACTATTGTCAGGGAAGTCTCAAGCTTTGGAGGTGATATCAGTTCCTTTGTCACTCCATATGTTGCTGAAGTCCTGCATAAAAAATTTCACAGAAAAAATATTTAATCATGCCTACCTATGAATATGAATGCCTGAGTTGCGGTACTCATTTCGACGCTTTTCAGAAGATGTCAGATTCTCCCTTGGACAAATGTATTCAATGCAAGGGAAGTGTCCGGAGAATTGTAAGCGGCGGCAGCGGACTCATTTTTAAGGGATCTGGGTTTTATATCACTGACTATGCCAAGGGAAAAGGTAAAAAATCCGAGGTTGTGCAACCTAAAAAGAAGTCTTCTGATCCGAAGTCCGCTGAATCCAAATCAAAAAAAGAAACCACTTCCAAAAAGAACTAATTCGACTGACTATCCTGTTGTTCTGCTAAACTGAGCACGGAAAATTTATTGGTGCTGTCTCCAGCCAAAAATAAACAGCTAAAGCCTAAATCTCAAAATTATCTGGAATCGTCATATTCTTTGGTATGATAATAATTCCATCTTTAATAGTGATGGTATCACTTTCATACTCATTCAAACCGTCTTTATTGGTCAATTTGACATTCTTGCCAATCCGAACATTTTTATCTGCAATCACATTGGAAAGAATTGAATTTTCGCCTACACCAATGGGAATAATGGATTTCGAATTATGATCATCATAGTAATCTGCACCCATAAAATAAGTTCGATTGAGCATTACACCATCGCCAATTATACTCCGTATGCCGATGATGGAATTTTCCAATGTGGCATTACCAATTTTGCAGCCCTCTGAAATAATTGAATGGTTTACTTTTGCCCCACGAATCTCACTCCCCGGTAGAAATCTTTGGCGGGTATATATCGGGCTATCCTCGTCATAGAATGTAAAATGTGGATTCTCTTCCGTCAGTGATATGTTGGCTTCAAAAAAGGTGCGGATCGTCCCAATATCCTCCCAATAACCCTGAAATCTGAAAGCAGATGTCTTCAGCGTTTCAATGGCGTGAGGAATAATGTTTTTGCCAAAATCATCTCCCTGAATCTTGAGCAATTTGGTGAGAACTTCCTTGTTAAAAATATAGATTCCCATGGAGGCAAGTACCACAGTCTCCCCATCAATCACTTCTGATAATTCGTCGATTAAGAGTGGATCCTGAGGTTTTTCAACAAATCTGGTTATTTCATCTTTGCTATTTGCTTTAAGTACTCCCAATTCTGGGGCTGTGGAACTGGGCATGGGATGTACTCCCACGGAAACATCCGCTCCTGTGTCCAGATGATGCTGGAAAAATTCAGAGTAATCCATTTTGTAGAGATGATCACCAGCAAGAATGATGTAATGAGTCGCATTCATTTGTTCAAAGCGATCCCAATAAGACCGAACCGCATCTGCCGTTCCCTGGAACCAATCTTTGTTTTTTGCGGTTTGCTGGGCTGCCAGAATCTCGATGTCACCACCAGAATAAATGTCAAATTTGTAGGTGCGCGAAATGTGCCTGTGAAGAGAAGTCGTATTGAACTGTGTCAGCACGTGAATCAGATTAATCCCTGAATTGATGCAATTACTGATGGGAACGTCAATAAGCCTGTATTTGCCAGCGATATGAACTGCAGGTTTTGCCCGATAGGAAGTGAGGGGTGACAGTCTCTGGCCCTGGCCGCCACCAAGTATGATTGCTCCCAAGCGTAATTTTGATATTTTCACATTTACCTCGCTTTCAACTCGTGTACAGCATAAAATATTGTTTGGCTGATTGATCCCATGAAAAATCTTTTAACATGGCCCGTCGCATCAGATTGAACCAGTCAGGCTTCAAATGATACACTTTTATTGCCCGGATCATGGCTTTTCTCAGTTCTTTAATATCATAGGGACTAAAAACAAAGCCAGTCCCAGAATTTTGTGACCAGTCTTCAACCGTATCACCAAGACCCCCAGTCCGATTTACGACAGGAATTGTTCCATATCGTAAACTATAGAGTTGATTTAATCCGCAGGGTTCAAATCTGCTGGGCATGAGGAACATGTCTGAACCTGCCTCAATTAAATGAGCCAGCGGTTCATTAAAGCGGTCGTCAAAAGCAATATGGCGGGGATGTTTTTCACTGGCTTTTCGTAATTGATTAGCAATCTCGGGACTCCCGGATCCAAGAAAAATAAATTTTGCCCCCAGCTCTACAAAATCGTCCAGGAGCTCAACGATCAGGGGGAATCCTTTATTTTCCACCAGACGGGAGATTGAACCAAAAAGTGGTGCTTGAAGATCTGGATCAAGACCTGTTTTTGACAACAATGCCAACTTATTCTGTTCCTTGCCGTGCAAATCATTACTGGAAAAATGATGGGGGATTAATGGGTCAATCCCCGGTGACCAGTAATTTGTATCAATTCCATTCACAATACCTGTGAATTTGCCTCTGGCAGCCACTATTCGGGCGTGACTCTCCGAATCTATATCCACACCTTCTAATAGCTCCCGTGCGTATCCTGGGCTAACTGTGGTCACGATACGGCTATGATCAATCCCTTCCAGCAAAGCACTGTAATTATCCCACTGAGTGGTGGATAAATACGGTAAAATGGATTTGGGGAGCAGTGCGGCCTCAGCTTTCGAGAAATGTCCATGGTATAAAAAATTATGAATGGTGAACACCGTCTTAACATTGAGATGATGCGCCAGAATCAGCGCGGGTAATAGTCCTGTATGGTGATCATTGCAATGGAGGAGATCTGCTTGAAGTTTGCCTGATAAAATCAAATCCAGTGCAACCAATTGGAAAAAGAAGTAACGGAGGTTATTATCCGTAAAACCTTCCCCATTTGATTCAGTATAAATTCCATTACGTTGGAAAAATCGATCACAGCTGACGAATTTGATTTGGACCGCACTATTTGGATCACTGGTTTGATGAATGCGGTATGGAATGACCTCGTCACCTAAAAGAATCTCACCTTTGACATCAGTAGGCTTGATATGGTATTGGGCAACGTCTATTTGCCCGTATAAGGGTGTCAGAACCTGAATGGTCTCAGCATAGGATGCCATGGCCTGAGGGAGACTCCCGGCCACATCGGCCAAACCGCCAGCTTTTGAATAGGGAGCAACTTCAGCAGAGACAAATAGAACCTTCATTTTTATTTGAGACTGACTGTTATATTACAGACAACAGGTAAATGATCAGAATATCCACCCTGATAACTTCCGCTGCGATATGTTCGAAAGGGCCAACCTGCATATTTGCCCTCTTTTTCAATGAGATACTCCGGCATAAAAGGTTGTGTTGAATCAAAGGTCCAATCAAAGCTGTTCCGGTCACGCATTCCAGATGAAATGATGAGTTGGTCCAATACGGTCCAATGATCGCGGTACATACAGGTTCCTGCATCTGGATTTTTATCCAATGACCACGTTGTATTAATCAGGTCACCTGGATATGACGACGGACCTGCTTCGTGTGCTCTAAGCACCTCGTACAGTGAAGGGTCATTGGGATAGTCATTAAAATCACCCATAATCAAGATATCAGCTTGAGAATCCTTTGAGAGAATTTGGTCTATCCGAGTGCGGAGGGTTGTGGCGGCTGCCCGGCGCAGTGGTTCAGTCTCTTTTTGACCGCCCCAACGCGAGGGCCAGTGATTGACATAAACATAAAGGGATTTAGTATTCGATGACTTGTTGGAAATAAATTCTACCTCGATAATATCCCTGGTCTTTTCATCTCCCGCCAGGAAAATGGGTATGAAGTTCACCTGTTTTGCTATGAGAAGGTCTGGTTTATAGAGCATGGCACAGTCAATACCCCGCTCATCAGGGGACTCTTTATGAATGATCTTCATCCCTTGTCCAATGAAGTCCTCATTCAGACGCGTCAGAATGGCTTTATTTTCAATTTCGGCCAGTCCAAGGATAGCGAGGCTGCCGTCATGGTCCATATCATGAATAACCTGAGAAAGATTCTGAAGTTTTTCCAACAATCTTTCTTCAGTCCACAAGTTTTTTCCTGTGGGAGTAAACTCCTCATCCTGGATGAGCGGGGCATCTGTAGTATCGAATAAATTTTCAACATTCCAGAAGGCCGCTGAAAAGTGACTTTGAGCGCATAGTTCTCCAGACCAAACGATGAGAGTGAGGGTGAAGAGAAGTATACGCATGGAAGGATTACATCTCTTTTTCAGCACGAAGTGCCTTACCCTTGACCAATTGACCAGAATCTATAAGATCAGGCGTCATATAGACGATACCATCTTCATCGTGTGGTTCAGCATAGACTGAATGAACAGATTTCAAGCCACCGAGCCAGCGTCGTTTATCACTGAGATACACCAAATCCCCAACATTTGCAGCCATTTCTTTCATTTGTTTACGAGAGAAGCGTACAAATGAGTCAGCAGATTCTTCAATTTTCCAATGTACTATTGAATCTTCACCAGGAGTATCATTGGGTTTGGAACCCTTGAACATCTCTCTGGCTTTATCCAGTGTCCAAACTGTAATTCCATCAAGTTTTTCATCACTCGCTGCATTCAATACAAAGGAGTTGATCATATTTGAAAAACCCCATACCAGTGTGTAATAAACCCGTCCTAACCCAGAGATGGGTTGTTCTGTACTATGGAGGTGGGCTTTGGCATTGACCACAATATTTGCAGTAAACTTTTCAATTCTTACCTCAACCTTACGGGTAAATATAAAGGAGAACGCCACACCTGATACAAGGCAGACCAATGTATTGTAGAGAGCTCGTATATAAGAGTAAGGGTGAGTAGGATCCATCTCAATCCCATGATCAAAGGGTCCGATTAATCCAGCGGGATACTTGTTGCCCAAATACATCAGGAAAGCGCCTACTACGAAGGTGGCCACAGCTGCCAGGGTGGTATAGCGTTTCCAGAAAATACCAAGGAATATGGCAATCACCAAGGGAGGTGTCATGGTACTATGGAAAAAACCATGGGCTTCGTACAGGGTTGGAAAATTATCAAAGAATGTAACGGCAACAACTCCCAACAGCGTCGCGCCAGCAGAGATGACCATGGCGGCCTTTAAATAATGCTTATCGTCCCTGTCTTTAACAATAGGCCGATATATATCATTAATAACTACTGCTGCGACTGCGTTGATGAGCGTATCCACTGTAGACATAAGTGCGGCGACAACTGCGGCAATAATAAAGGCAAATACTATTTCTGATGAAGTTACCAGCGAGGACACCTGGGTGAATACATGATCCAGCTTAATTGAGGCATCCCATTTTTCAGGCGTCACAAGACTGATTGCCTTGCCAATCCAACCTGCATTGCTCACAACCACTGTTGAAATGGGGAGTAGAAACAAAATGTTAAACGCAGCAGCTTTGCGACCTTCATTTACAGATTTTGTCGCCATAAAGCGCATAATCAATCCCTGATTCATGAACAGGAAACCCACTGATCCGGCCACTCCATCCTGCCAGAATATCCCGACAAAATTGAAATTACTGGGCTTGTTAAAGTGGGCGAGGGGTAGCTTGAAGTCCGCCGGGAGGGCATTCCAAAAAACGTCAAACCCACCGAGATAGTTGATTCCCAGTATAAAGACCAATAATCCAGCGAAGATAAGGACAAAGCCCTGAGCAAGATCAGTAAAGATGACTGCAGTCTGACCTCCAAAGGTGATGTAGATACCTGCTACAATGGCAACCACCCAGATGATGGTATAAAGATCCCAACCCAGGAGTGGTTCCAGGGTTTTACCCATGGTGAGAAAGCCAATGGCGATATAGCCTATCATATAACCAAGTATAGCTATGGTTGCCAGAATCCGTACATTTCGGTTAAAACGTCTCTCAAAGTAATCGGGGATGGAACGAATACGTGTGTAGTAAACGATGGGTAACCAACCAAAGAGGAAGAATGGTAAAAAGAACCAATCATTCATGTAAGTCATGGTCGATGAAAATCCATGCTCAAAAGCTTTGGCTGAATATTTGAGAAATGAGTGCGATCCAACGCCTGTTGCAACTATTGACATGGTGATCAGCCACCATGAAAACCGACGACCACTGAAAAAGAAGTCATTTGTATTTTTATTGTATCTGGCGAAGTAGGATCCAAATCCAAGGATCAGGACAAAATAGCCAGCAATGATAATCCAGAAAATAGGTGTGGTATGTATAACTTGTTCCATGCTTTTCTCCTAGAAATTCAATGCTGCGTATGTTAGAAATGTATGAATCCCCAGATAGTAGAAGTACCCGAAGAAGAGTACATAGAACCAGCGTTTATGCATGGGACGGGAAAGCTTTATCGATTTAGATTTATAAATTATCAACATTCCCGCTGAAAAGATAATTCCACCTGCGACATAGAGGTAGATGACGGGCAACCATGTCCTGAAAAATGTGAGCTCATGCATGAATTTTTGATCTCCTAATATCGTTGAGATTCCAAAATAATTTTATCCCTAGTAAATCAAACTGAATTCGGGGGATTTCTTTCTTTAAAGTCTGTATTATATGTAAAAGTATCCCTGAGAGAATTCAATCTGAAAGCTGAACCAAAATGAACTTTTCCGTAGTGTTTCAATAACTATAATATGGCGATGATTAATAGAACAAAAAAGGTCGCATTTCATACACTTGGCTGTAAGCTGAATTATGCTGAGACCTCAACCATTGGTCGTCAGTTCGAAGCAGCAGGATATGAAAAAATCGACTTCGACCAGGTCGCCGATCTCTATGTCATAAATACCTGTTCAGTTACAGAGAATGCTGATCGTGAGTTTCGAAAAATAGTCAACCGAGCGAAACGTCAAGCTCCCGATTCAAAAATTGCTGTTATCGGGTGCTATGCACAACTGAGACCTGAAAATATAGTAGCAAG
>JAIPGJ010000071.1 GCA_021736185.1 Fidelibacterota bacterium
CCAAAGACAATCTTTATCGCAATTTTGGCATGCCATACCCTGAGGGATACCGCAAAGCCCTGCGGCATATGAAACTCGCTGAGAAGTATGGATTGCCAGTAGTCACCCTGGTAGACACCATCGGCGCTTATCCAGGACTGGAAGCCGAAGAACGGGGTCAGGCTGAAGCCATTGCTCGAAATCTGTTTGAAATGAGTCATTTATCCGTTCCGATCATTGTGATTGTGATTGGCGAGGGTGCTTCAGGTGGGGCACTGGGGATTGGAGTAGGGGATAGACTCATTATGTTGGAGAATACCTGGTACTCAGTTATTTCGCCGGAAGGTTGTGCCACTATCCTTTATCGTGATGCTACGCAAAAGAAAAAAGCAGCTGAAGCGATGCGGGTTACCGCATCCGATCTTCTGGAAATGGGGATAGCCGATAGAATTGTTGAAGAGCCATTGGGTGGAGCGCACCATGATTATAAAGCCATGGCCAAAATACTGAAAGATGTGATTCTGGAAGAACTGGGAAATATGTCAAAATTATCCGTCACTGAAATGATTGAAAAGCGGATTAAAAAAATTGTGAATATGGGTTCCTGGGAAGGGTAATGATTCGCTTCGATTTCCATTTTAAAGTCAGGTATAAGGATATCGACCAAATGGGGGTCATGTATTACTCCAGATATTTCGAATATTTCGAAGCTGCCAGAACGGATATGATGCGAGCATTAGGGCTCACCTATAAAGCACTTGAAGCTGAGGGCATTATGATGCCCGTGGTTCATAGTGAATCCGATTATTTTGCAGGACCCGGTTTTGATGACCACCTGACCTGTATAACGGAAGTCACAGAATGGCCCAAAAGTCGGATGGATATTCACTACACTATAGTTCATGATGATCACCCCGACGTGGTCATAAATCGCGGAAAAACAACCCATGCCTTTGTTAAGATGGATGGGAAACCGACTCGAATGCCAGATTCATTGAAGCAGGTTCTTGAGGAGAAATGGACACCCATCAATGAGTAACGAGTTAATATTTTTGATCCAGACCCTGGTGAGTCTTACCATGGTTCTGATCGCATTTCGACTAGGTAAGAACTGGCTCTTTGCTTTAATAGCGGTCAATTATGTTCTGGCTAATATATTTGTCACAAAGACGATCACTCTGTTTGGATTTGAAGCAACTGGTGGGAATGTCCTCTATGGAGCGATATTTCTCAGCACAGATATACTTTCTGAATATTATGGTAAAGCGGCAGCACGCAAGGGGGTATTCATAGGTTTAGGGGCAACCCTCTTTTATTTGGTCATGTCGCAATTTATGATCTTATATACAGCCAGTCCCAATGATTGGGGAGCGTCGGCCGGGATGGATACCATCTTTAGTTTTGCTCCGGGTATCGTGCTGGCAAGTGTCACTGCCTATCTGGTGTCTCAACTACATGATGTCTGGGCTTTTCATTTCTGGAAGGTCAAATTCCAGGGAAAATATCTATGGATTAGAAATAATTTCTCCACGGCATCCAGCCAATTAATTGATTCAATTACCTTTTCCATACTAGCCTTTGCTGTATTCCCAAGACTTCTGTTTAACCCCGATAATGTCTTACCTATGTCCGTTGTCTGGGAGATTGTTTTAACAACCTATATTCTCAAGCTCCTGGTCGCATTTCTAGATACTCCCTTTATCTATTTCAGTCAGAGATTTGGTCCAAAGCAGGGATTGAATTAGAAGCATCTCACTTTTCATTTGTCCTCAGATTCGACAGGATTATATTTGCGCGCTTTTTCAATACGGAGACGTGGCCGAGTGGTTTAAGGCGGCGGCTTGCTAAGCCGTTGTACGTTTAGGCGTACCGAAGGTTCGAATCCTTCCGTCTCCGCATTTTTGATACACATATTCAATTCTGAACCTGCATAATTTATACATATCTAGGTTTAAATTGGATCTCGCTACACGGGAGGTGTAGGCTAATTGGTAAGTCAGCGGTCTTGAAAACCGCCGTCCGTGAGGACTTGGGAGTTCGAGTCTCTCCACCTCCGCTAGGCTTCATTCGAATAAAATGAAGAATGCAGCCTCCCTCGGCGTAGCTGAAAGCGAAGCCGGGAAAAAACTATCCCAAACCATATATTCGAATTACGCCCGAGCAGGCTAGTCAATGAGAGCAGATTATGTTTTATGTTTATATTTTGCGTTCACAAAAATACCCGGACCGACACTATACTGGTTTTACCAAAGAGATCTCAAAACGACTTCTGAAACATAATTATGGCGAAGTAAAAAGCACAGCAAGGTATAAACCATGGAAAGTTGAAACCTTGATCTCCTTTGATTCACAAGACAAAGCCATCTCTTTTGAGAAATACCTGAAGTCCCACTCTGGTCGTGCATTTGCATCTAAACATTTCTGACCATTCGAATAAAATGAAGAATGCAGCCTCCCTCGGCGTAGCTGAAAGCGAAGCCGGGAAAAAACTATCCCAACCATAAATTCGAATTACGCCCGAGCAGGCTAGTCAATGAGAGCAGATTATGTTTTATGTTTATATTTTGCGTTCACAAAGATACCCGGGCCGACACTATACTGGTTTTACCAAAGAGATTTCAAAACGACTTCTGAAACATAATTATGGCGAAGTAAAAAGCACAGCAAGGTATAAACCATGGAAAGTTGAAACCTTGATCTCCTTTGATTCACAAGACAAAGTCATCTCTTTTGAGAAATACCTGAAGTCCCACTCTGGTCGTGCATTTGCATCTAAACATTTCTGACCCTTCGAATAAAATGAAGAATGCAGCCTACCTCGGCGTAGCTGAAAGCGAAGCCGGGAAAAAACTATTCCAACCATAAATTCGAATTACGCCTGAGAGGGCTGGTATGTTGTCCCTGGATTCGTATATAACAATAATAATAACAATAAGTAGTGCGGATATAATAATAGTTTAAATTGGTAGCAATCTATAAAAACCACCAATTACGTGGAGATATTTGAAGATAAAACCTAAAATCCGACCTAGTTCTCGTGCTAAACAAATATCAACAAGTAAAGAAGTATGGATCTAAAGCGGCCAGATGATGGGAATGAGAACCACACCGATAATCCCCAGAATGATATGCAGGGGGATTCCAGCTCGCATAAAATCCATATAGCGATAACCGCCTGGAGAAAATACCATGGTATTGGTTTGGTAGCCATTGGGGGTCATAAACGATAGTGATGCAGCGAACATAATGGTCATGATAAAGGGCATTGGATCCAGCCCTAAAACTCCCGCGGACTTTATGGCAAGAGGTGTCATGATGATCGCCGTCGCGGTATGTGATAAAAACGACGTCATGAGCATGGTAATAAAAAATATAATTCCAATAAGTCCGATATCGCCAAATTGACCGCTGGCCATGGTGATAAGACCACCGATCCTTTCTGAAAGGTGGATGGTGTTCATGGCATCACCCAGTGGTATGAGAGCAGCAATTAGAAATATTACCGACCAATTTATGGACTTATATGCCTCTTGTGCAGGTACAATCCCGACGGCCACAACAAGTATGGCTCCCAGAAGCGACGCTTCCATGATCGACAGAATATTCAATGCAGCGACTCCAACCACAATGGGAATGATAGCTACAGCAAGCCACCAGTATTTTATTTTATGAAGGGTCGTATCTATTTCATCAAGAATGATAAAATTAGGATCCGTGTTCAGAGCTGCCATTCTGGTCCTGGAACCAAAGATAAGTAAGGTGTCAAATCGTTTTAATTTGATATGGGCAACTTTTGTACGCACTATTTCTCTATACCTTCGTACAGCTAGAACGAATAAGCCATATCGACGTCTGAAATCAACTTCCATCAGAGATGATCCCGCCAGACTCGAATTCGGGGAGATCATGGCCTCAATCAAAATATTTTCATTATCTGCCAATTCACTGTCGTTCATTTTAACATCTGTCAGGAGCAGCACTTTCTGCTCAGATCTGAAGGTTTGGAGTTTATCAACAGAGCATTGGACCAGGAGAACATCATCTGCTTTCAGAACAATATTGCGAATATTGGTAGTAATAGGGTTACCCCGACGAATAATCTCAAGTACGGTCAGGTCATAGACCTGGGCCAGATTAAATTCAATAAATTTTCTCCCGGCTAGCGGAGATTCCTTTGGGATAACTACTTCTGTTAGATATGTCCCGAGATGATATTTATTTGTCAGACCTGAAACAGGGACACGGGAGGGCAAAATCCATCGCTGAGCAAGGAGAATATAAGCCAGTGTGGCGATTACCAGAATAATCCCCAATTTGCTTAATTCGAAAACACCTATGTTAAAACCAGCCTCCATGGCGATGTCATTTACTATGAGATTTGTGGAAGTACCAATGACCGTGCAGGTTCCGCCAACAATTGCTGCAAAAGAAAGGGGCATCATGATTTTAGAGGCACTGATTTTTAACCGATGTGATAGTTCAGATGCAACAGGGATCAGAATCGCTACCGTGGCAGTATTATTGATAAATGCTGAAAAAATGCTCACCGAAAGCAGGAACAGGGTACTGACCGCCCAATTTCTGCCACGCCCATTATCCTCCAACCAGAGGGTGAAAACACGGATAAACCCTGTTTTCGTGAAGGCATGACTTAAAACAAACATGGCACCAATGGTGATGACAGCTTTGTTGGAAAAACCACTGATTGCCTGATGACTGTCGATTAATCCTGAAAGCAGCAATGCTGCCAGTATCAGGAGGGAGGTAACTTCAATGGGAAACCACTCACGAATAAATGCGATAATCGATACAATAAGTATCGTAAAGAATAAGAGTGATTGCGAGTCTAGCATGCTAGTATTTTAGAGCTTTCAGCCCTGAAAGCAATCGGAAGCTTAGGTATATAATAAATAATGCACTTCCATCTCTTGACTGTTGTTTCTCTGTCATATATGTATATTTTACGTCAATATGGCAGAATTCAAACTAAAAACTGAATATTCACCCAGTGGAGATCAACCAGAAGCTATCGAAGAACTCATAAACGGAGTAAACTCAGGGCTTCCGTTCCAAACCTTACTGGGCGTCACGGGGAGTGGTAAGACCTACACAGTTGCAAATGTGATTCAGGCCGTCCAAAAGCCGACACTTATTGTATCTCACAACAAGACCCTGGCGGCTCAACTTTACGGCGAATTCAAGGCCTTTTTTCCCGAAAATGCGGTTGAGTACTTTATCTCTTACTACGATTATTATCAACCTGAAGCCTACCTACCTGTAACAGACACCTTCATCGAGAAGGATATGTCGATGAATGAGGAAATTGACAAGTTACGATTAAAAGCGACCAGCGCATTATTATCCCGTAAAGATGTCATTGTGGTAGCTTCAGTATCCTGCATTTATGGACTCGGTGATCCCCAGGAATACAAAAAATCACTGGTCATTATCAATAAAGGGGCCAGCTACAATCAGCGCAATCTTATGCGTAAGCTGGTGGATATCTATTACGAACGGAATGATGTAAACTTTATTCGAGGTAAATTTCGGGTACGTGGGGATGTGCTCGAGATTTTTCCCGCTTATAATGAAAATGGAATTCGCATCGAATTCTGGGGTAATCAGGTCACGGGTATTATGACTATTGATCCCCTGACTGGGGATGTGATTTCAGAAGATGAGGTCTGTGTTGTTTATCCAGCGCGACACTTTGTCACATCAGATGAACATATCAGCAAGGCCTTAGGTAGTATTGAGCAAGAACTCAAAGAACAAGTCCAGGAATTCCGCATAAACAACCAACTGTTGGAAGCCCAGCGTATCGAACAGCGCACCAAGTTCGATATGGAAATGTTGAGAGAGGTTGGGCATTGTTCAGGAATTGAGAATTATAGTCGCCATTTGACCGGTCGAGCGCCTGGAGAGAGACCTTTCACCCTGCTGGATTTTTTCCCTGAAGATTTCCTCATGATCATTGATGAGTCTCACGTTACGCTGCCCCAATTCCGGGGGATGTATAATGGGGACTATTCACGGAAAAGAAATCTGGTGGACTTTGGATTTCGACTGCCTTCGGCGCTGGATAATCGACCGCTGAAACTGGCCGAATTTGAAGATTCAATGCATCAGGTCATTTTCACCACGGCAACACCGGCGGATTATGAGCTTTTAAAATCGGATGGTGTGGTTGTTGAACAGGTTATCAGACCGACCGGGCTGTTAGACCCAGTAATTGATCTACGCTCAAGTGAGGGACAGATCGATGATCTCATGGAAGAAATCCATAAACGTGTTGAAAGTAAGGAGCGCGTTCTCGTTGTGACCCTTACCAAACGCATGTCAGAGGATCTGACAGACTATCTGACCAATTATCATCTCCGGGTTCGCTATCTCCACTCAGAGATTGATAGTATCAAGCGAATCTCCATTCTCCGTGACCTGCGTTTGGGTGAATTCGATGTTCTGGTGGGAATCAATCTCCTACGAGAAGGCTTGGATTTACCCGAAGTATCGCTGGTAGCCATTATTGATGCGGATAAAGAAGGATTCCTCCGCAGTAGAACCTCTCTGATGCAGATTGCCGGCCGGGCTGCCCGTCATTCCAATGGAAAAGTCATTCTGTACGCCGACAAGGTGACCGACAGTATGCAATATTTGATGGATACGACTCAACTGCGTCGCGAAAAACAGATGGCATACAATAAAGAGCACGGAATCGAGCCGATTACCATTTATAAAACCCATGATGAGATTATGGGCATCACCGGGGTTGCAGATGCCATGCATAGCAAGGAAGAAGCCATCAAGGAAAGTCTCAAGAAATATGACACAGATTACATCACGGGTGAACTTCTTGACCTCATGCGACAGGATATGCTCCGGGCAGCTGAAGGATTAGACTTTGAAAAAGCCGCCATGATCCGGGATGAAATTAAAAAAGTTGAAAATGAGATGAAACGATAGAAGGTATGGGTAATCCAGTGTATTTTGAGAATAATCGCACAGAAACTTTACAGCGGAAGTTTGGCATATTAGGAAAATCGGCTGGTGTCCAATCTATGTTGGAAACCATTGAGCAGGTTGCGCCTACAGATATTTCAGTATTAATAGCTGGCGAAAGCGGTTCTGGCAAGGAGCTCGTGGCGTCTGCCATTCATAAATATTCGAGAAGAGCCCATAAACCCTTTGTTATTGTGAACTGCGGTGCAATCCCTGCTGGCATTATCGAAAGCGAGCTGTTCGGACACAAAAAGGGGGCTTTCACCGGGGCTCAGAATGATCGGAAGGGATATTTCCAATCAGCGGACGGCGGGACCATTTTTCTCGATGAAATTGGTGAAACCCCGCTTGAAACTCAAGTCAAGCTACTCCGTGTGCTTGAGCAGGGCGAATTTCTACCTGTCGGCTCTTCCACATCAATGAGAGTGGATGTTCGCATCGTTGCTGCATCCAATCGAAACCTGGAAAAAGAGGTGGATGTGGGCTCCTTTAGGAAGGATCTCTATTATCGCCTGAAAGCCATCACCATTACCGTACCTTCATTGCGTAACAGACGTGAAGATATTCCCATCCTGGCCAATAAATTCGCCAGTGATTGTGCCATTCGAAATCAAATCATTTTTAAGGGTTTTTCAGACGGAGCCCTGAAAGTGATGAGCCAGCACCGTTGGCCTGGCAATATCAGGGAGTTGAAGAACTTCATCGAAAGCATGGTGATTCTTGAGAAAGGGGGCGTCATCAGGACTGAAGTCATCTATCGTTACCTGAATGCTGAATCCAGTCCAACCGAACTCAATCCATTATTGCCTGTCAAGCTCGATCGTAATGTTGATCAAGCAGAACGCGAGCTGATCCTCCAGCAACTCTTTATGCTTAGACGTGAAATTGCTGAAATGAAGGCAGTGATTGATCAAGGGTTAACACCTCGCCCCAAAGTCGAAAACAATGACGAGGAGTATAATCCAGATTTGGAAGTCCTTCCTGATGACCATTCCCATGAAATATTGGGTGATGAGGTTCCAACTATTCTCAATCCACACCTGCTCGGCACGCTTACAGCCGCTCAAGTTGAGAAGGAGCTCATTATGCGGACTCTGGAGCGTTTCAATTTTAATAAGCGGAAAACCGCTCAGGCACTTCAGATGGCTGAAAGAACTCTCTATAGAAAGATAAAAGAGTATGAAATTGTTAAAGAAAATTAGTCCCATCTTATTCATGGGAATATGCCTGGCAAGTTGCGGTATCTATTCCTTCAAAGGGAGTATTCCTGACCATCTCCACGATGTGGAATTGGTCACATTTAAGAATTTGACTACTGAATTTGCAGTGGAGACTGATATTGAAGCCGCACTTAATGAAAGAATGCTTAAGGAACGGTTGCTTGCTCTATCAGTAAAAGAATCGCCAGATTCGCATATCGAAGGAAAAATTAATAGTGTCATTGATAAGCCTAATAGCTTTGATGAGAACGAAAATATTTTAGAATATCGTCTTGAATTTCGAGGCGAGGTCATCTGGTATGACCACATTCGTGATGTTGATATTTTTAAGAAGAACTTTACAGTATTCAGCATCTACTTTAGTGAGGATGAGAATGCCAAAAGGAGTGACGCTGAGAAAATTTCACGCGAAGATGCCTATGATGAGGCAATTGAAAAACTGATTGATTTTATCATTGAGTCAATGACAGAAGAATGGTAGGAACAGAAATGCAGGGTAAAGCTATGAAAGAATATTTTATACAGAATGCAAAAGATTTTGTGGGGGAGACAGTCACGCTAAAAGGATGGGCCTATAACATCCGTAAAGGGGGTAAGATCTGGTTTTTGCTCCTTAGGGATGGTACAGGCATCATGCAGTGTGTGGTCACAAAATTTGATGCAGACGAAGCCTCGTTTAACATAAAATCAGAAATAACCCAAGAATCATCTGTCATGGTTACTGGCGTGGTGAAAGAGGAGCCTCGTTCTCCTGGTGGCTACGAAATGTTGGTGCATTCTGCAGAATTGGTTGCAGTGGCGGAGGAGTACCCCATTTCAAAGAAAGAACACGGTACAGATTATTTGATGGACAATCGCCATCTCTGGTTGCGTTCCAAAAGACAACATGCCATCATCCGCATCCGTCATACAATTGTCAAAGCGATCAGAGATTACTTCGATGACCGCGATTTTACTTTGGTGGACACGCCCATTTTTCAGCGAGCGGCCACTGAGGGGACAGCCACCCTCTTCGAAACCGAATATTTTGGTGAGAAAGCCTATTTAACTCAGAGTGGACAGCTTTATGGTGAAGCTGGCGCAGCAGCATTTGGCAAAATTTATTGCTTTGGTCCCACTTTTAGGGCTGAAAAATCGAAAACGCGGAGGCATTTGACTGAATTCTGGATGGTCGAACCTGAAATGGCATATTATGACCTTGATATGAATATGGACGTGGCTGAAGATTTTGTTTTTTACATTGTATCTCAGGTTCTGAAACATCGTAGACCGGAATTGGAAACCCTGGAACGTGACCTCAGTAAATTGGAAGCAATTCAGAAACCGTTTCCACGAATTTCATACACAGACGCAGTAAAGATTCTAAATGATAATGGTGTGGACTTCAAATGGGGAGATGATTTTGGTGGCGGTGATGAAACCATTATATCAAACCAATTTGAAAGTCCCGTCATGGTACATCGCTATCCGTCAGCCATTAAGGCCTTTTACATGAAACGCGATCCTGAAAACGATAAACAGGCCATGGCTCTTGATATGCTGGCACCTGAGGGCTACGGCGAAATCATTGGTGGTTCTCAGCGCGAAGATGATATTAATCTTTTGATTGCACGAATTAAGGAAGATGGTGCCACTGAAGACGATTATAGCTGGTACCTGGATTTACGTCGCTATGGGTCGTTCCCACACTCTGGTTTTGGCCTTGGAGTAGAGCGGGTCGTATCCTGGTTATGTGGACTGCAACATATTCGTGAAACCATTCCTTTTCCAAGAACAATCAATCGTCTAAATCCATGACCCCGTCCCAATCTGTCATACGGGTTGCCATTATTGGGGGAAGAGTAGCCAGCCCTGAGGGAATCCAGTTTGCCTATGAAACAGGTAAAATCCTTGCCGAGAGGAACGTTATTTTATACACCGGTGGCGGTCCAGGCATCATGGAAGCAGCCAGTCGAGGTGCTCACGAAGCGGGTGGCATTGTTGTGGGTGTACTTAAAGAGGATGATGATAGTTGGGCCAATGAACATGTAAGGATTCCCATTGTGACTGGCATGGGGGATCTGCGCAACGGTATCATTATTCGATCAGTACATGGCGCAATTGCAGTTGAAGGTGCCTATGGAACCTTGTCCGAGATAGCCTTCACCTTGGGCTATGAAAAACCATTGGTAGGCTTCCATTCCTGGAATATACCGGGCCTTCTGGCAGTCGAACGCGCTCAAGATGCAGTGGACCGAATATTAGAACTGATTGAGAGCGCTGATTGATGAATAAATCCCTTCAAATTGCTATTGCCCAGGTGAATCCAACTGTTGGAGCCCTGCAAGCAAATACTGAGCGGGCATTAACCATCATGAAGCAGATGGAAGCCACGGGTACTGATTTTTTGGTCTTTCCTGAAATGTTTATCCCGGGCTATCCGGCACAGGATCTTCTGCTGGAACAACATTTCATCATGGAAAACCATAGAATGGTAGACAAGCTTGCTGCTGCAAGTGGTGAAATGCTCACCCTTATCGGAGCCATCCATTATGATGGAACTGATACTTATAATGGCGTTGCTGTCCTCCAGCATGGCAAATTGCTGCAGTGGGTTCACAAATCTCTCTTACCCACCTACGATGTATTCGATGAGTGGCGCTATTTTAAACCTGGTCGCGACAATGCTCCAGTCGCTATCACCTTCAGAAATGGTGAAACCTTGCGCTTGGGAATCCATATTTGCGAAGATTTATGGGATGAGAATATTGACTATAAAATATGTGATATCCTTGGCGATTCTGGCGTCGACTTATTTGTTAACCTCTCTGCTTCACCCTTTGTTACCAATAAATATATCGAGCGTAGTCGACTGATAGTCAACAAGATAAAGAAATATCATAAACCATATATTTATGTGAATCTTGTTGGTGGTCAGGACCAGCTGGTTTTTGATGGTATGTCCATGGTGGGTGATGAAAATGCCAACTGGATCCACATCTGCCCACAATTCAAAGAAAGCGTCTGCGCAGTCACGCTGCCCTCATCTTCAACGACCTCTCCAACAGTCAATCTCCCTGACATCTCAAAAGAAGAACAAATATTCAGAGGACTGGTACTGGGTGTTCACGACTATTTTTTAAAGACGGGACACCATCAGGCAGTTTTGGGATTATCCGGTGGGATAGATTCTGCTGTAACTGCTGCCATAGCAGTGGCTGCCTTGGGTGCTGAAAACGTGCTGGGTATTGCCATGCCTTCCAAGTACTCGTCTGAACATAGCGTCACCGACGCTGAAGTACTTGCATCAAACCTTGGGATGCGTTATTTGAATGTCCCAATTGCTGCCATATTCGATGGGTTTCAGGACACTTATACGGAAATTTTGGGGAATCCGATTGAAGGTTTGCCTGAAGAAAATCTGCAAGCTAGAATTCGTGGCAATATTTTGATGAGCTTCTCAAATAAAGATGGGAGTCTGCTCCTAACCACGGGAAATAAAACTGAGATTGCCCTGGGCTACTGCACCCTATATGGTGATATGTCCGGCGGATTGGCAGTGATTAGCGATATCGGCAAGCGTATGGTCTATAGACTTGCTCATTATTTCAACAAAATCAGTGGTGCGGAGATCATCCCGGAAAACACCATCACTAAGGAACCCAGTGCTGAGTTGCGGGAAAATCAGGTTGACCCCTTTGATTACCATGTGGTTGGTCCGCTCGTTGATGCCATTATTGAAGAGCATTCAGATGTTTCAACGCTTATCGCTGATGGGTGGGACGAAGAGCTGGTAAAAGACTTGCTACACAAAGTGAGACTGAATGAATACAAGCGTCAGCAAATGCCCCCCGGCATTCGCGTTTCCGCCAAAGCTTTTGGCATCGGACGTCGTATGCCAATTGTGAATCATTACCGCCAAGAAAAGTAAGTTTCCTATATCTGCTCAAGGTTACTGCCATATCGGCATGTATTCCAGCCAATATGCGCCCATATGGCCACTATTAGGTCTTGGCACAGGAGTTGACCATATACAGCCACTATGCAAATTGAAACAAAAATTATTCAACATACAATCGAGGTGAAAAATGGGTAAAGTTATCGGT
Source organism: Fidelibacterota bacterium (assembly GCA_021736185.1). GTDB lineage: Bacteria > Fidelibacterota > UBA8477 > UBA8477 > JABMPR01 > JABMPR01. The sequence continues at coordinate 12,284 of JAIPGJ010000071.1, forward strand.
ATCGATTTAGGTACCACAAATTCTTGCGTCTCTGTGATAGAGGGTAAAGACTCTGTGGTAATTACCAACGCAGAAGGCGGCAGGACGACTCCTTCAGTTGTTGCTTTTACAAAAGAGGGGAACCGTTTAGTAGGACAACCAGCCAAAAGACAGGCTATAACCAATCCTACCAATACAATACATTCCGTGAAGAGATTTATGGGTCGTAAGTTCAGCGAAGTTGGACGCGAAATTGAAGAAGTTCCATATAAAATAATTAGTGGTCCTGGTGGACGTAGTCAGATCCAGGTAGGGGATGACTCCTACTCACCACCTGAAATATCGGCCATGGTTCTTCAGAAAATGAAACAAACTGCAGAAGAATATCTTGGTGAAAAAGTTGACGATGCGGTTATTACGGTACCAGCATATTTCAATGATTCACAACGTCAGGCCACCAAGGATGCTGGTAAAATTGCTGGTTTAAATGTGCTTCGTATCATCAACGAACCTACGGCAGCTGCACTGGCATACGGTCTCGATAAAAAAAACGATGAAACCGTTGCTGTCTTTGACTTGGGTGGTGGAACTTTTGATGTGTCTGTTCTTGAGCTGGGAGATGGTGTTTTTGAAGTAAAATCAACCAATGGAGATACACATCTGGGTGGTGATGATTGGGATCAAGCAATCATGGAATGGCTAATAAGTGAATTTAAAAAAGCCGAAGGCATAGACCTTTCCAAAGATCCCATGGGAATGCAGAGACTTAAAGAAGCCTCAGAAAAGGCCAAGGTTGAACTTTCCAGCACCAGTTCCACAGAAATAAACCTGCCCTATATCACAGCCGATCAAACCGGTCCCAAGCATCTCGTTTTGACACTTTCCCGCGCCAAATTTGAGAGCTTAACAGATGATCTTTTCAAAAGATTGACGCAACCATGCGTGAATGCCATTAAGGATGCCGGTCTCAAAGCCAGTGACATCGATGAAGTTATTCTCGTAGGTGGTTCAACTCGAATTCCAAAAGTTCAACAAATCGTTCAGGAAATCTTCGGAAAAGAGCCCAATCGAGGCGTTAATCCTGATGAAGTAGTTGCCATGGGCGCTGCGATTCAGGGTGGG
>JAIPGJ010000072.1 GCA_021736185.1 Fidelibacterota bacterium
TCGCACTTGCATCATTATTTGGATCTGCGATTTCAGTAATGAATATGGTGCTCGGTTCTGCGGGGGTCTCAATTGTGATTGTAGCCAGACCCGGTGTGGTAAATTCATTGGCACCATCAGGAGCTGACCAGACATGCCAATATTCGGAACCATTGTCACAAGTATATAGATTACCTGCAGCATCAAAGGCCAGATCCTGTGTAAGTGACTGACCCGTTGCTATGGTCTCCAGCAGAGCACCTGTGGTCATGTCATGGATATAGACAGTGCCAGAGTAATACTCACCCCAGGCAATACGGTTATTGGTTTCATCCAGCGCAATACCTTGAGCTCCAGTATAGGTCATGGGAACGGTCCAGAGAGTATCGTCGATTGTCATAGTAGTCCCGGTATAGGGCGGGTACTTTAACAGTGGATATGCTAAACCTGGGTTGGCTTGTTTCTGACAGAAATAGATGTTCCCGGCCTGATCTGTCTCTACATCAAGTTGATAAAATCCATTGTTGGGACGCGATATGGCGATAGATCCATAGTCACCAGCTATCATGGTGTCTTCAAGACCAATGGAATATTCTAAAATACCTTGACCAGTAAGGTAGTGTGCATCGGCAGTATAGATGACCCTGTCAGCGCCGCTTCCGTGGACCCAGTTGGCACTAATATATTGATCTGCGACCTTATTATCACCATCCAATACGCGAAAGGCTGATTCAGGGCTGATTTCTGCATCAAAGACATAAAGCTCATCTGCTCCATAATCTGTCACATATACACGACCGTCATCTCCAATCGAAGTTTTATTCGGGGAATTACTGGAGTGACCCCAGCTTATTCCACCATCAGAGAAAGTTAGACTATCTTGTGCACTATTATACAGGTAGATACCGTCTCCATTATAGACGGCACCAGCGTTTAGGCTGGTCCCGGCGTAGCCGTTGGAAATATACACTGTTCCAAAATGTGGGCTCTCAGGATCTCTGTTGACTGATATGCCCTTTGGTGAGTACATAACGGTCTTAAGATCGTCACTGATCTTTGTCCAGGTTGCATTCCCGTCATCAGCAGCTGTTACTTCAAAAGTATAATTCCCATCGGGAAGGCTTGCCCCACCAGCATCGGTACCATCCCAGCTTACCGTGTTGGTCCCTTTTGTTGCTGTTGCCAGCGTTAGGGTGCGTACGAGACTGGCACCACTATAAATATTTACATCAACTCCGTTGTCTGCATCCTCATTCAATAGAAATGAGATATCAACAGTACTGTTTGTTGCGCCTGTCGTAATCACTGTGGCACTTACTTCCAAATTCGTTGCATATACATTTGCATACGAAGTGGTAGCAAATCCAAGGATGAGTGTCAGAGCAGCAACAAGAAGAATACTTCTTTTCATTCCGGTTTCCCTTCCTTTTGGGTCTTTGTTGGTTAGCGGGTTAGTTTATAATCTATACTTACTTCCCACAAAAGCTTTCGATCATGTAAAAATTTAACAGGATATAATGCTCGGGTAAAAACTAATGTGTGCAACATGCAACTACTGTCCAGAACAGTGATATTGTGTTTCCATAAGTACCTATTAATAAAGGATTTTTATTATGACAAAATTTGACCTAAAAAGGAACTGGCAATCCTGAGTGTTTACAGAGGCTAATGACGGGCATCGCATCATATAATTAAGCAGTAAAATTTTGGTAAATCGACCCGTAACTCACTACTGGGCAACGCTTTTTATTTTAGCCCTTTTTTCCGCTCAACGATGCCCTGAATTTTGTCCTGAGAGAAGCCCTGTTTATCCACGCTTATCTGTTCGATGCCGGTTTGATAATGACCGTATCTTTCAATTTTCCGTCAACGGTATATGACCACAGAGTGAGTGTCGAGGGCTGGACATCAATGACATGGTAGAATTGTTTATCCGCATCAGTGACGGCAAAGACACTCCCTATCATCGGTTCCAGCTCGTATTGCTTTGAGCCAGATACAGAGTTTATATAAACGGTTCCTTTCTCCCGCTTTTTTACCACCACTCCACCCTTTAACGGGAAGGTGCGCCCGAAGGTGTGATCGTGGCCCTGGAGGACCAGATCCACCTGGTGCTTGTCAATAACCGGCAGGAAAGCATCCCTCATTTTACTCCCATCGCGACCTTCCCCCGTGGAATACAAGGGTTGGTGCATGCTGAGTATAATCCAGTGAGCCTTTTCCCTGCTGAGAAGCTCATCCAGCCATTTCGCCTGTTCTTTCCGTTGCGTATTGCCATTCAACACGACGAACAACAAGTCTTGATATAAAAAGTAATAGTTGGTTTCAGGCAGGCTTGCCAGTCCATTGGTGGGGAGCGCGAAGTGCTGTCTCCATTGTTTCGCAGGTGCTTTTTGCCATTGACCTTGATAGTAGTAGGCGTGATTTCCCATGACCGGAACTTGAGGTACTTTCCCGAAAATCCATCCTCCAGCATGAAACAAATCCTGCCACTGTTGATCATCGTCCGGCACTGAAACAAGATCTCCTGCCATGGTCATAAATGCAGCATCAGGTGCAGCCGAGTAGGCCGCTCTAAACGCCCGAGGCACATGGGTCATCAAGCCATTCTGTGGATCACCCAAATAAATGAATTGAAAGGGCTCTGCCTCCTCCGATGCGGTTCTAAAGACAAACCATTCACTCCATGATTCACCACCTCCTACTCGATATGCATAGGCAGTTTGGGCCTCCAGTCCGCTCATTTCCCCGGAATAAACATAGATCAGAGAGCTATCCCTTCCGCGTACTTCCTCTACGAGGGCTCTGCTCTGATTTAGGGGTAAATTTTGAAACTTTGCCAGCGGGGAATTTTGAATAAACTGGACCAGGGGCCTATCCAGGCGTGTCTCACAGCGCCAGGACACATTCATTTTATGAACTGGATCTGCAGAAATGCACAAAGCGATACGCCAGTCCTCTGCACCGGCAATGAGACGGGTGGCAAAAAGCATGGTGCTTAATAAAAACGCAGCTAACAGGCGGTGATATCTATACATTTTTTTCCTCCGGCAATGAACCAAGCAATAATTATGCTATCGGTTCTTTTGCATCGCAACATCCAAATTCTGTTTGTCCCTAATATGGGATATAAATCTTTAATCGCAGCTTCGATTTGAGAGTATTTAAACAAAAAACATCCTGTCATGTACTGGAAATGGCTTCTTCTCAACCATCGTACTTAAATTAAGGATGAGAAACAAGCGCTTCTTCGTCCCGCCCATGACTATCCCACTCAATTTTAACTGCTTTAGTTTTGTCTAGTAATCTATAATAAAGTCCTGTTTTAAAAATTTTTACCATAATATGATAAAAATTCTCAGCTTGCTGGTTTGGCAGACGCCGTTTATCTTTTCCCATTGCAGTGGGGACAATGCGAAATTCATATTGATGTTGAGACATCAGGGTGTTGCGCATATTATCACCCTACGCGAAAACAATCATCTCAGCCCAACTTGAAACGCTACCCAGCTATAATGATTAATGGTGGAGAACGAACCAATGCACAATTACCGGAGAGAAGAACATCAGTATTTTGATTTTCTCCCTGGCGCTTTAATTGAAATAGATCTCGCCAGCCGCAGCGTTATCTATATGAACCGCATCGCTTTCTCTTTGTTTGGATTCACCCAAACAGATATTGACAAGGGTCTTCCTCTCAGGAACATTTTTCAAAATGATAGTGAGTACGAGCGTTCCATAAAGGTGGCTGAATCTTTCGGTCTGGAAAACTATCAAAACCGCACCGCCTATACCCGATACGAGAAACAGGACCTCTATGATTTTATGATGATGAAGAAAAATGGAGATGCCTTTCTGGGGGAATGCCAGGGCTCTTTTGTTCTGGATGATGATAGCGTCCCTGTTGGCGCTAGAATCTACATCAGAGACTTGTCTGAGCAGCGCGAGATGGAAGCTGCCCATATTGAGAATGAAGCCAAATATAAGACGCTCCTTGAATATTCATCTGACATCATATTCCTCATTGATAGCAAGGGTGTGGTGCTATCTGTCAATCGGGCTGCTACCAAATATCTGGGACGCAAGATTAGCGAAATTGAGGGTAAAAAAATTGCCAGCTTATTTCCTCCTCAAACCGTTGAGACTTTTAAAAGTTATGTAAATAAAACCTTTATCAGTGGCAAAAGCGCTACCTATGAAACTCCCATGCCCACCACCAACAAAACGGTTTGGGTCAGTACATCCCTCAGTCCCGTAAAGGATCGGGATGGAACTGTCACAGCTGTGCTCGGGGTCAGTCGTGATGTCACAGCCTGGAAACGAGCTGAGGAAGACCTAGAGCAAGCTTTGATCAAGGCCAGAAATGCCAACAGAGTTAAAGACCAGTTTCTAGCAAATATTACTCACGAAATTCGGACTCCCCTGACTACCATTACTGGCTTTACCGGGCGATTAAGAGAGAGTCTGGGGGCAAATCTCAAACCCGCTGAAGAAGATTATTTTAAATTTATTAATAACAGTAGTGAACGGCTCTTGAGGACGGTGGACTCTATCATCAATATTTCTCAATTAGAAGCTGGAACGCTTGTTCTGGACCCACGGATGCATCGTTTAGGCCAGCTCATTCATTTGCTTTGTGAGAAATTGACTCCACTGGCTGAAGAAAAGGGTCTTAAACTGGATTGTCAGCTACTCGCCGAAAATGACGAGGCACTATTTGATCAATTAACTATTTATCATTCCGTTCATAATATTCTTCAAAATGCAATAAAGTATACAGACAAGGGGGGTGTTACAGTTCAGCTTAAACGCGTGGGTGGGAATCTTCAGATTACCTTTGCTGATACGGGTATTGGAATTTCTGATGATTACCGTCAGCGCATGTTCCAGGTCTTCTCTCAAGAGAGTGAAGGCTTGGCAAAAGATTATCAAGGGATCGGGCTTGGTCTGGCACTTACCAAACGCTACCTCGATATGAACAATGTGAGAATTGATGTTAAAAGTAAAAAGGGCCTGGGATCAGTCTTTACACTCATTTTTCCGGCACCAGCTGAAAACTAGTACTCCCCTAATGATCAGTTGGGTTTAATTATCAGCCTCAGTTACCCTGAGAATCTTCAATCCACCCAACCCCCCAGCAATAAACAGATAGTTACCATCAGCTTTTACGTGATTGACGGATTGGAGATCATCAAATCTGAACTGGCCAATCAACTGTAAGTTTTCAACATCACAATCTTTTGAATCAAATTTGTCACTGGTGTAGGCAACATAAACTCCAGCTTCCCCGTTGGACATGTAGAGGGTCTTGCTGTCCGTTGAAGCGGCATTGGTAACCGTTACCGAAGGATCAAGGTCAGCCACCACAGGAGAGGCAATCGTTTCGATAGGCTCACCGGAGTCGAGACAAATGATCTGGGTTCCGCCATCTCCCAGCGCCAGAACCGCTTTTCTGCGATGGATCTCAATGGTTGATTTTGAAAACTCAATACTGGCGCCCTCAAGGGCATAATCGTTTAATAGTTCGCCGGAATCATAATCGAAGGTTACCAATCTGGCTGGCGTTCCTGCAACCACGGCAACATCAGTTCCATCCGTGGCCACCCCACGGGCATCTTCAACGGGATATGAAAAGACAACTTCATTATTGTTCAGCCTGATCACGGTCACATAACCACCATCAGCTCCTGAAGTGACAAAAAGATGATTGCCAGTAACTTCAACATCGGTGGCTGCCCAACTGGGGACATCGAAAGTTTCGGTTTCATCGGTTAACTGGTCATTGTGAATCCGGACCTTTTCGACGACGGCGGGCGAATCAAATTCATCGCGGTTTGTAGCCATGGCAAGATACAGGTCGTTATCTTTAAAGGTTAATCCGTTCACATCAGAATCGGTGAAGAGCATGGATGATTTGAGCTCTGGATCTTCTTCATCCTTTATATCAAAGATATCCACTGCACCCAGGTAGGGTTCACCGACCATATTGTATGACACATAGGCTATATTTGATTTAATGAACACATCGGTTGCCTGCAGAGTCTGCCCATCAATGCTGGGTGGATCGACCTCGGCAATAAGGACGAGTGTCACTGGATCAACGGCAGCTTTTGCCAGACCTCCGGTTTGCAGCGAGGTGTCAATCTCAATGACCTGGTTCAGATAGGTCACTCGATTTGAAAGTGTTGATAGATTGTTTTCCAGTATGATCCGTCCATCGTCTGGCGGTTCGGTACAATTATTGAGAACTCCCACCATCATTAAAAGAGCGGTGAGTGATAGGTAGAGTATTCTTTTTTTCATTTTATAACCCCTGTTAAAATGTTTCATCCCCTCAAGATGGTTTCAAATCGCTCAGAACCAAATGAAGATATTTAAAATCACCTTTGTTGTAATACAGATCACCTTTTTTTCTGAATATCCCTAATAATTTTTTGTCAGGGATATCTGAAGGCCCGTATCTCCCCGAAACGAATCTGCCCGGGTCTCAAGATTAGACAAATGGAGACCAAAATCCACATCATACTGGGGTTTAAACTCAAGTTTGATGTTAAAACCAAAGCTACGACTAGCTAAAAAATCAATCTCCTCACCGCCCAATTCGCTGTCGGGGGACACCCCCGAGCCTGTATAAAATTCAACGTGGTTTGATGGATTAGCAAGATACTTCCGAACCGCAAAAACCCATGATTTGGAAAGACTTGAATTGGATGGTGACACGTAGGCTTTCATGCTCATCCAGTATGATTGCCAGTATTTTCCTATAGAGCTTACATAGATGGGGATTTTTTTGTCAGGGACCTCCAGATACCTGAGCCCAAGAGAAGCCTCAAAATCTTTTGGCAGAGCCTGAAAGATTTCCAGCCCCATCCGAAAAGAGGGGAATAGATCTGATTTTGACAGACCCACGCCGGTATACAGATAAGTCCCTTTTCTAAGTACTGGGTATGATTCCAGTTCTAACTGAGTAGCTGTATTTTGAAAACGATTGGCATAATTGAGTTTTATTATGATGGGTCCAAACGGCAATGATTCTTTATGCTCCAGGGATACCCAGTGCCAGAGATCAAGATTTGGTTCAATTACAATAAATTGCCATTCTGTCCGGGTTTCAGCCAATCTATTATAGGCGTATCGGATCGTGGTTGAGCGAGAAATTTCAGAAACAGCTACCCTGTCTTTAAAGTCCTGAGCATCTTTATTATCTGGATCAATAGTCAGAATGGATTCAGCAATGCTTAATGCTTCTGGGATTTTTCCCTGTTTTTCAAGAATCTGGATTTGCTTTTGTTGGTACCCGATTTCCTGGGGATACATCTTGACTGAGGTCCCAAGAAGTGCCAGTGCTTTTTCATTTTGGTCAGACCATATATAGGTATCAATCAGGGCATTTCGGGCGTCCTGATATGTCTCTGCAGCCTCAACGACTCGAATGAGCTCCTTTTCTGCTTCATCATATCTTCCCTCCCAACTATAGCATCGCCCCAAAAGGATTCTAAAATCGTGGTAATTGGGGTTGATCTCCAGGGCATGTTGACACAGCTCAATGGCCAGAGCCCGGTTTCCCAGCTCAGTAGCCGCCTTACGTGCTTCCATAAAAAGAGAATCCAGATTTTCATCAGCCAGGGCTGATGATACAGATGAAAACAATATAAAAAACAGCATGAGGTGAATCGTGCGGCGAATGAACATTGGGATTGGCTTTCTCATTGGGTACCCATTAATATTTACCCCGCCCAGGGGACGATGATTAAACAATTTATAATATATTTGTGCTTATTACTCAAAAATAAACAACGACTCTGTTCCGCCTCATTCACTCTATTTTGGGTGAAGCATTAATGACCATCAGGAATTTTGTCCCCGGAATAATCCCCAGGTGTATAACACCATTGTTGTGAAGAATAGAGGGGCAAAAATCATCAGGACCACAGGTTGAGAGAAAAACAACAATTGCCTCCCTCCTGATAGGAAGGCCAGGGAGATACCTGCTGCGCTTATTAACGCGCCACCAGCTGATATGGTGAGAAAATGATAATTCACAAGTCCCTTTTTGACGGCTATCATTGGAGTAACAATAACTGCAATTGCAGCTGTGCTATGAAACACAGGGTAAACAATTCGTGCCATTAATGGCGCATCAATAAACCGACTGACTGTAATAAGAAGCAATCCAAGAATCATCACCCCCAGAAAAGTTTTTTCATGTTTTGGATAGAATTTTGAGATCAACCCTGTTGCCCAGGCGAAGGGAATTAATGAAGAAACGATGGCTACCAACTTGTTGCTCGTTCCCTCACCCATCATTCCCAGGATGCCCCACCCAAAGATACTGAGCAACAAGCTGGCCAGACCCAGAACCACCAGAGCAATCCCGTGATAATAGTCTGATGGATGCCTCTCCCTGCCAGGGGCTTTTTGATTCCTCAGCGACCACAATGCCAATACGGCAACGATATAGGTCCCCACTAAAAATATTTGATCAAGCAAACTCATCCCCATCCCTTCCTGCTACCAGAGAAATTGTCCATATACCTTCTAATCTAATCACTATGACATACTGGGAAACCTGTAGTTTAATGGAGAGCTTCAATCAAACATCATTACGTGCTATTTTACATAATATAATATTTTTAAGTATTTTTTCCTTGATTTTCGTGGTTTCCATTTATAAAATGGTCCCAATCAAACCAACAAAAGGAGGGTATTATGCAGCGCAATAGCGTAAACAAAGTGCTATTGGTTGGACGTACAGGCAGCGATGCTGAGGTGCGTTACACAACAAAGGGAATGGCCATCGCAACCATCAGCATGGCCACCACAGAGACCCACAAAGATGGGAAAGGAGAATTTCAGGATAACACGGAATGGCACCGGGTGGTGGTTTTTGGAAAGATTGCCGAGTTCACCGAAAACTACGTAAAAAAAGGTGCCTTGATTTATGTAGAAGGTCGACTGCAAACACGGTCATGGGATGACAAGGAAGAAAAACGTCATTACATGACTGAAGTCGTAGGCGATAAACTCACCATGCTGGGTGGCTGGAAAAAGGGTGCTGAAGAAAATGCAACCGCGGCAGTCGCCGAAGCAGAAGAGGAAGTTCCCTTCTAACTGAGTAGCATCTCGGAAGCCATGCCGGCCGGCACATTTAAATAATTTTTGCTTCCTCACAGGGTCATTGTCACCCCAACGACAACACCAATAAGCACACCAACTGAAGCTTACATCTAAAGGTCAAAATCCATGGGGATGGATACTCGCAGGGATCAAGTCCCTGGGATATTTCCCTGGTAAATGGAATTATTCATAGAGGTCATTGAGATCCGCATTGGCAATTTCCACGAACAAGTCAGCCATTTTCCGAGTGACATCCTTAAAATAGACTGCCCCTTTTTCAGCCGTTGCCTGTCTGGGATCTCCGATACCTGTATCTTCTGTGACCTCAGACCATTTCCGCTCAGTCCAGGCCCAACCTTGTCTGATGCTTTTAATTTTTATTTTATGCTCTTGCCCTGATCCAGCTTCAGATAAAGGGAGAACCAGATCTGGTCTTATATGGAGCATAAGGGAGGTTTCCATTTCATCAGCATGATCACCGTCATGGTCGAAGTATTTTAATTTATCCAGTGTAGAATACCAGTTAGTGAAAGCCAGGAACATTTCCGGATACTGCAATCCCAATTCCCTGAGAACCGGTTTAAATTCATTGCCGCCATGAGAATTGAAGATCAAAAATTTTCGAATGCCCTGTCTATCAAGGGTATCTAAAACATCTCCCACAATAGCTGTTATGGTGCTGGGGTTCAGATTAATATCGAGATAAATATCAGTTTGCCCTGTGTTCACACCGAAGGGGATGGTGGGCAGAACCATGACTCGGGCACCTTCTTCATAAGCCAGACGAGCAGCCTCAGCAGCGAGGTGATCAGACTCCAAAACATCCGTGGCGTATGGGAGATGAAGATTATGTGCTTCCGTGGCACCCCAGGGCAAGACCACCAAATCTACCTCCTCTTCCCGTACTTGTTTCCAGGTGCTTTCTCCTAATAAATATGGTCGCATACTCCCTCTCAATCTTGAATGGTTGTCATGGTTTGTTTTCTGGTCAACGCAGCAACAGTGTAAACCACCAGTCCTCCTGCGAAATAGGCCAGAATGTCAAATGGATCCGGGGTGGATGTTTGATCGATAAGCGGCACCAAGCCCTCAAATAAAATACTAAAAATGACTCCAGCAGCCATAATATGCATGAAGTGGAGCTTAAAATCCTCAGGAATAAGACGAAGCCGTAAGGCCAGATAAAAGGAAAGCGGGAGATACACGGGCAGCGCCAGGATATCCCCCAAATATTTTCGGGGAAAATCAAAATCAGGCCACATCGGGATGACAAGAAGCCGATTGATAACATAAGCCATGGTTGAAACCAAAGCCAAAACCATCAATCGTTTGAGGAGCAAACTCACCTTTGGATTATTCGCCAATCCGCTGCCCCAATTCTTTTTCATACGTTTCACGGATATAGGATTCCAGCCATTGATTATATTTCCTCAAATCCCGATCTCGCAGGCCCTTCTTGCGAAACTTAGCCTGCATCGCCTTTGTTTTTTCAATAATTTCCCGTTCAGCTGGCAGCACCCTGTCAAGCAGGCCCGTGCCAGCCTGATTGCTTAATTGTGAATGGAGTAAATAGTCCTGTCCATTGCCCCTCTTGACCGGGAAACAGGTCCGTTTCAATTCCATGGCGGCGGCATTGATGGGTGCTGCAGCACCATCCCTTGAGATGACCAGGTCAGGGAGTAAAGCCGCAGATTTCACCCAGACTGGCGTTACCAGCGTCACTGGCTGCCATCCCAGAATCGTCCACAGCGTGGTAAGTTGTGGATCTTCAGCGGGGCGCACTCCCTGGATTAAAAGGGTTGAAGCGCTGGAAGTACGAACCACATAATCTTGGAAAAGCACATACTTTTTATCATTGCTATCCAGGGGGAGTGGCCCTCCACGTAAATCACTATCTAACAAGCCGTGTTTTAAGTTCCGTGTCGCCGATTCAAGAATAAAATCAACTGAAATTGCCGGTTGCTCGCTGAACAGCTTGCTGGTCACATCGTGGCGAATAAATCCATAGCCTTTGTCCTCAGTACCGGACATGGAATAATTTGTACGAATGAGATATCCCTCCGGAGCAACCTCTGGATCAGTCACATCGTATTTGGTATAATCATAATAGCCTTTTTCATAATAAGCTGCACCGCCCCTGGCATCGATAACCCCAAAATTGGCTGCCAGACCCCAGCGCCCCACTGAACTATCCATGAATGCTTCAAAGTCGTCCAGGCTGGCACAGATTTCCAACGCGGCGCGCATGAAAACTCCCTCTTGATCGTCAGGCACGTCACATACTTGACCCTGATTCAGATTGTATGAGGCCGTATTCATAATTGAAAAACCAACCTCATTCGAACCCATCCAGATTTGCTGAGATAATGTGTCTAATGTGTTTGCCACACCGACAAAATCATAGGTACTGCCTTCAATATACACCAGCTTGTTTTCCACATCACCTGTATCACGATGCTTCCAGAGCAGGGGTCTGCCATCATCCGTTGCCCTGGCAGCGATAACCGCAGAGGTACATGAAAATCCAGGTGCTATGAAACTTAAGAGGAGCATACTCAGCATCATATTGTGGCGCATTATTAATCCTCTCTAGGAACTCAGGGTTTTCGCCTGTTGAACGAAGGGCAATTGAATAAACACACTGGAAGCAATGGCGGTCCCCATTATTATAGCCAGACTATGATTAAGACTAAGCTGACGTTTTAATTCACTCATACCAATAATTCAATCAAGTGCCTGAAATCAAGGAAGCAAATCCAGGCTACATTTAAATGTTCAACAGGGCTATCAGACTCAAAGCGATAATATTTAGACCGATCCATAACACAATACTTCTATTTTTCTTCAACATATTTAACCTTTTTCGGTTTTTAAAATTCCTGGGACACCAGTTTAAGCATTCCCCATCGGGATGAAACTGCTTTTCAATCATCTTTGTTCCGATTAACATCAGGCGAACCTAATCTTGAACCGGTTAATCAAATCGAGGATATTTGCCCTCATGAAATGCCCAAAAAATAATTTCACATCTCTGACTTTTCTCCTACTCATTCTAACTGGATTCTCTTCTGCCTGGGGCTCAATTCTTCATTTAAAGGCGCCGTCCCTTGCCTTGTCTGACAGCAATCGAGTGATTGTGGCTACCCCCACCCAGTTTGACCTGCACAAAAAGGGTGGCTATCCTTTCATTGTGATGCTCCATGGCTGGAGTGGTGATGAAACCCAATGGGAAAAAGATGCAGATCTACAAACATTGTGTGATACCTATAATATTTTGCTGGTTCTGCCGGATGGGGGCTACGATGGCTGGTGGGTTGATTCAGAGCAGCAACCAGACAGGAACTATGATTCACACATCCATGAGGAAATTATCATCTGGGTCGTGGAAAAGTTTAACGGTTCCAAGAAACCAACGCGGCACGGTGTTTTGGGGCTGAGCATGGGTGGTTTTGGGGCCATATACCAGGCCTTGAAGTATCCCGATAATTATGCAGCTGTTGCCAGTTTAAGTGGTGTCATGGATATCACACGCCATACTGAGAATTGGCATCTCTCAAATGCTCTGGGCTTGTATGCTGATAACCCAGATCGATGGAAAAGAAATAACCCTCTTGATCTGGCAGGGAAAAAAGCACCTGCACACAGTCCCAGGATGTTGTTGATATGTGGTCGTGACGATTTCAGCTTCAAAGAAAACCAGGAAATGGCTCAAAGATTAAAAGATATGGGGTACCAGTGCGAATTCAGAGAAGAAGCCGGGGCACATACTCATGTTTTCTGGAAAACCCATGTTGAATCCGCCATCAAGTTTATTGTTTCGAACTTCAGTATATAAAAAATCGGCTGCGGACGGATATTTACCAGTACTCCACCATCAAAATTTAGAGTACCGCCGATGCGTATCAACACTCCGCAGCCATCTCTTTCAAAATTTCCAGGCATAAATTAGAGACAGAACCAGCAGATATTGTCATGCCAATGACAGATAAGGTGATTTTCTTCGCTAAGGGGTTTTTACAGGGGGTGGTTGGTCAAACTTCAGGGATAATTTGACGGCGATGTATCATAGCGGGTGGTTTCCATGGCTTCTGCTTCATCACTTATCAGTTGAAAGAGGGTTGGATCCTCCAGAATTTCTGAAATGTCCATAACCGCATCATTTAATAAGCACTGCCTCAAAACAACTCGAATCCCATGGCTATAATCAGCGTACC
>JAIPGJ010000073.1 GCA_021736185.1 Fidelibacterota bacterium
CCCGCCTTCGCCGGGTCTCGAGCTACGCCGTGGCAGGCCCAAACGGTGCTTGCCACGGCGTAGCTCCAGGATCGCGCTAGCGAGAATGGAGCGAAGACGGGCGGTATCTTTTCTGCGGCACTTTCCATCCCTACGTTGAAGTAGAGTCCCATGCTCCAAACATGGGCAACCTGTCCTGCGGAGTCCGGACTTTCCTCCCAGCTATTGCCAGGCGACTGCCCAATCCACCCATTTATTAAAAAGCAGTATGAAACTAAGTGATTGTGTGTCTTCTAAAAGAAAAATGATCCGATTTCCCGGATCATTTCAAACAAACTTTCTATGTTAAAAAGAGCTGATTAGTCATCATCTCCTGGTAATACAACTAGAATCCGACCACAATTTTCGCACTCAATAAAAGCATCCATTTGTTGAATTTCGTAAATGGTCTGGGGGTTTAGCTGTTTATGGCATCCGGTACAGGAGCCCCGCACGATGGGTACAACAGCCCGTTTACGAGCGTTAAGAATTCTTTCATATTTCCGTAAGTACCGAGGTCCAATATGTTTAACCAATTTCGCTCGTTGCTTTTCGAGATCTTCCTGGCGGGCATCAGTAAGATCTGATTTTTCTCTGAGTTCGTCGCGATTGGAGTCCAACTGTTCAAGAAAAGTGCTGCTCTGTGCTTCAGCAGTGGCAATGGCAGCTTCCAACTTCTCAATCTCAGATTCAAGAAGTAATTGACGCTCTTCCCCTTCAGCCAATTCAGCTTTCACCGCTTCAATCTCATTAGTTAACGCATCGTATTCCCGGTTGGTGTTCACCAGATAAAGTTGATCCTGGTATTTTTTTACCTTTGCCTCGGCATCCATCAAGGATCCCTTGAGGCCAAGTAATTCCTTCTGATACTCTTCCAGAGCCAAGCGCGATTTCTCTAACTCAGATTTAACGCTGGCAGCCTGTGATTCCAGTTTCTCTACTTGTTCAGGAAGACTTCCCTTTTTTTTGTCAATCTCGAATAGCTGCCGATCAATCTCCTGGAGGTCGATCAAAAATTTTAACATGTTGTTCATTTACACCTACTCTCTGGGTATATCATAAGAAAAATGCACCTGGAGGTGCACATAATAAATTAATTGAAAGTGGATCAGAAAATTGCTGTTTATAATGGAATGGTTGCTTTGATGCTCGCCTAGTCACGTCATACAATATAAATAGCTATGGAGGGACAGCAAGCAAGGATAAATAGATTGTGCGTTTTTTTTACAAATGGCTCATCCATGCAAAACAGGCTGCAGATGAACACACAGCCTGTTTATTTCAATCACCATCTCACTCGATGGAAAATTAGCAACGATTTTATTGTATTAGAATGCGTTCTGCCAACCAAGTTTGAAGCTCAGCAATGGGGACTCGAATCTGATCCATGGAATCTCGATCTCTAATCGTTACAGCTTGATCCTCAAGGGTGTCAAAATCCACCGTAACGCAGTAGGGTGTTCCAGCCTCGTCCATACGGCGATAACGACGACCGATGGCTCCTTTCTCATCATAAAACACGTTAAAATGACGCTTAAGCTGATCTTTAATCTCGATGGCCAATTCCTTGAGACCGCCCTTTTTGACCAGAGGCAGAACAGCCACTTTAATGGGTGCCAAACGTGGATGGAAGTGCATAACGGTTCTCACAGACCCATCTTCCAGGGTTTCTTCCTCATAGGCTTCACACATCACAGCCAGCGTGGTGCGATCACAACCTGCAGATGTCTCAATTATAAAGGGCAGAAAGACCTCATTGGTCTGTGGGTCCCGATAGCTCATGCTCTTGCCTGAGAATTCCTGATGCTGCTTCAGATCAAAATCAGATCGGTTGTGGATGCCCTCCAGTTCACTCCAGCCAATGGGAAATTTATATTCAACATCAAAGGCAGCTCTGGCATAATGAGCCAGCTCATCTGGTCCGTGCTCATGGAAGCGTAAATGATCCGGATCGATCCCGATGGTATCATAGAATGCTTTGCGACGCCCTTTCCAGGTTTCGAACCATTCATCAGAATCCTTGGGATGGACAAAAAACTGCATTTCCATCTGTTCGAACTCACGGGTTCTGAAAATGAAATTTCCTGGGGTGATTTCATTTCGAAAAGCTTTACCAATCTGGGCAATTCCAAACGGTATCTGCTGTCGCGAGGTGTCAACCACATTGGGAAAATTGACAAAAATGCCCTGGGCTGTCTCAGGTCTCAGATAGATCGTTGATGATGTCTCTTCTACAGCGCCCATCTGAGTTTTAAACATAAGATTGAACTGTCTGGATTCCGTTAATTCGCCGCCGCATTCAGGGCATTCTTTGGCAGTCACATTGGCTTCCGGAAGATTGTCTTCACGGAAACGAGTCTTGCACTTTTTACAATCAACCAGTGGATCGGTAAAGCCAGCGACATGACCACTGGCCTCCCAGACTTTGGGATGCATAAGAATGGCTGCGTCGAGACCAACAATGTTGTCATATTCGCGCGTCATGGCATTCCACCAGGTCTGCTTGACATTTCTCTTGAGCTCAACTCCCAGGGGTCCGTAATCATAACAGGCGTTGATCCCGCCATAAATTTCACTGGATTGAAAAATAAATCCCCGTCTTTTTGAAAGGGAAACGAGTTTATCAAAACTTTCTAAACGTGCCATTTTATTCTCTCAATATTTTATATGCTAGGAAGCTTCTGGTTCACTGACATTAATCTCGTGCTTACATTTTGGACAAAGGACATAATCACCCTTCTTCTTGGTTGATTTTGCCACCATGTAAGGATTCTCGCAGGCTGGACACTTATGGGCAATAGGTGGATCCCAACTCACAAAGTCACATTCTGGATACTTTGTACATCCATAAAAAGTGCGACCCCGCTTTGATCGTCTCGGGGAAATATCACCCTTACAATCTGGCATTGGGCATGGCATTAATATGGTAAATGGTTTGGTAAATTTACATTTGGGATAGGTAGAACAAGCGTAAAACTTTCCAAAGCGACCATCTCTCAGGACCAGAGGAGCATCACACTTCTCACATTTTCCAAGGTCCTCGGCAACTTGCTCTTCCCCATTTTCTGTAGCAGTTGGAGTATCGAGGGGTCGTGCGTTCTTACATTTTGGAAATCCAGAACAGGCGAGAAATCTGCCGTTTTTGCTCCACTTGATAACCATGGGCTTGCCACATTTTTCGCAGGCTTCACCACTGTCTTCCTGGAGTGACTTTTTGAGTTCAGTATAGGATTTGGAAGACTCTGCCAGCCATTTTTCAAGATGTTTCCAAAACTCAGTCATTACTTCCAGATAGGTATTCTCACCCTCCTCCACCTTATCAAGAGATAATTCCATTTCTCTGGTAAAGCTCTTATTCACCAATTCTGGAAAATTCTCCACCAGCAGTTTATTGGTAACCTTACCTAATTCTGTGGGATAGAGTTTGCGTTTTTCTGACTGAACGTAGTTGCGAGTCTGTACAACGGAGATGATATTGGCGTATGTGGAAGGTCTGCCAATACCCTCCTTATCCAATATTTTTACCAGACTGCTCTCTGTATAAGGAGCCGGAGGCTTGGTGAAATGCTGATCTGCTTTTACTTCAGTTGCCTGCAGTTTATCATTCTCAAGTAAATCTGCGGGCAGGTGACTCTCCTGATCTTCAACATTTTCAAAATAAACTACCCGATATCCATCAAAGACCAGATCAGAGCCTGCTGCCTTCAGTTCAAACCGGGGACCGGCGGTGATATCAACTGTTGATTGATCAAATACGGCCACAGCCATTTGAGAAGCGATGAAGCGACGCCAGATAAGATCATATAGCTTGGATTGAGGCGCTGTTAATGAAGCTTTGATATCATCTGGAACCAGTTCAGGATTGGCCGGACGAATCGCTTCGTGTGCATCTTGAATTTTTGCGCCTTTTTTACCGAAATGCCGCCCTGACGAAGGAAGATAGTCCTTGCCAAATTTTGATTCTATTTGAGTTCTGGCGGTTTCAATGGCAGAATCTGCAACACGAGTTGAATCGGTTCGCATATAGGTAATCAGCCCTGTGGTTTCTCCATCGGACAGGGTGACACCTTCGTATAATTGCTGGGCTAGAGTCATGGTGCGCTTCGTGGTAAAGCCTAACTTTTGAAAGGCTGCCTGTTGCAGCGTGGAGGTGGTAAAGGGGGCATGGGGATTCCTGCGGACCCGCTTTTTTAACACACTTGAGACCACAAATTGTTCATCCCTTAGAGCATGTTTCAATTCCATGGCAATGGTTTCGTTGGGAATGAAAGCTTTTCTACCATCCACTTTTTGTAGTTCAGCTTCAAAACTTTTTTTCTTGGAAGTTTCAACATCGGCCTTGATGGTCCAGTATTCCTGCGGCTCAAACCTGTCAATCTCATCCTGTCGCTCGCAGATGAGACGCAAGGCCACCGATTGTACGCGGCCAGCGCTCAGTCCTGAATAAAGGACCCGCCATAAAAAGGGACTCACTTTGAACCCCACGAGGCGATCGATGATTCGTCGAGCCTGTTGCGCATTCACCATGTTCATGTCAATTTGAGTGGCTTTGCGCATCCCTTCTAATACACCGGTTTTGGTAATCTCATAAAACATGACACGAGAAATCGGTTTATTCAGATTTTTCAGGATGCGGGTAACATGCCACCCAATGGCCTCTCCTTCACGATCAGGGTCAGTTGCCACAAAAATATGGCTTGCCTGTTTGGCAGCGTCTCGCAGTGCATCAACATTTTTTTTCTTGCCTGGGATGGTTACATAAAGTGGTTTAAAATTGTCGTTCACGTCCACGCCCAGCTGAGTTCGGGGTAAATCCCGAATATGTCCTACGGTGGAAAGGACTTTATATTCATCTCCTAAATATTTTCGGATGGTTCCTGCTTTTGAGGGTGATTCTACGATAACGAGGTATTGAGACATGCGATTCCTTTAATGTTCCATTTTTTCAAGTCGTAAATAATATTCTGCCACCTACCTAAATGCAACACCTCGTGCAATTGCATCCCAGCATTTATTGAGGTGTGATTTTTCACTATAGACTACGTCTATTTTTTGGATTCAAGATTGGCTGTCAAAAACGGAAGATAAATTTGTACCGAAAAATGTGGATTTTGCTATCCATAAAAATGTAGGCGAGCGTTTTTCCTAGTAGGGCTTTTTATTTACCATATCCATCTGGATTTTTAGATTGCCAGCGCCAGGCATCTTCACACATTTCATTCAAGCCTCTGGTGGCTTTCCAACCCAGCATCTTAAAAGCCTTTCGTGTATCAGCATAACATGCTGCAATATCCCCGGCTCGCCGGGCAACAATCTGATAGGCCACCTTTTTTCCTGAAGCCAATTCAAAGGCTTTGACCATCTCCAAAACGCTATATCCCTGACCGGTGCCCAGGTTTACTGTCACCAGACCCGGGCTGCTGGTTAAGTGATCCAGCGCTTTTAAATGTCCCTGGGCCAGGTCAACAACATGGATATAATCGCGAACACCCGTACCGTCCCGTGTTTCGTAATTGTCGCCGTATATGGATAACTTGTCCAGCTTGCCTACGGCAACCTGGGAAATATAGGGCATGAGATTATTGGGAATACCTCTGGGGTCTTCCCCAATTCTCCCACTGATGTGGGCACCCACTGGATTAAAATATCTTAAGCAGGCAATATCCCATTCCGGGTCCGAGACCTGGAGGTCAGCCAACATTTCTTCAATAATCAATTTGGAGCGTCCATAGGGGTTGGTCGCAGAAACTGGAAAATCCTCAGTAATGGGAACGGAGTGGGGATCACCATATACAGTGGCTGAAGATGAAAATACCAGGCGCTTCACATCATTGACTTTCATCCCCTCCAACAAATTCAGGGTTCCTGCAAGATTATTCTGATAATAAGCGAGGGGCATTTCTACGGATTCCCCAACCGCCTTCAGGCCTGCAAAATGGATAACTGCATCGATGGGATGATTTTTAAAAGGGGTGACCAGCGCCTGTTTATCAAGGAGATCGATCTCGTAAAAGACGACTGCCCTGCCTGTGAGCTCCTCCACCCGTCTCAGGGACTCACGACTGCTGTTTGAAAGATTATCAACCACGATAACCTCTTCCCCGTGTAAAAGTAATTCCAATACGGTGTGACTGCCGATGTAGCCTGCTCCGCCGGTAACCAGTATGGTAGACATAGATTATGTTACTCCCTAAAAGTTAATCTTTATAATGATGCTAGCTGCCCGGCGTTAGAAGGTTTCACCGATAGGCTGCAATGCCGGTAATATGTTCCCCCACGACCAGCGTATGCATCTCATGGGTCCCCTCATAGGTCAGAACTGATTCAAGATTTGCAACATGCCGCATGGATACATATTCATCTGTAATCCCGCTGGCACCCAGAATGGTGCGGGCAGACCTGGCAATTTCTATGGCCATGCGCACATTGTTCATTTTGGCCATACTGACCTGTCGGTGGTTCATGGTCTCTCTATCTTTAAGACGACCAAGCTGCAGGGTTAAGAACTGAGCTTTGGTGATTTCGTTCAACATTTCAGCCAACTTTTGCTGAGTCAATTGAAAAGCTGCAATAGGTTTATCAAATTGAATTCTGGATTTCGCGTAAGTGACTGCTTCTTCATAACAGGCAATGGCTGCTCCCAGAACCCCCCAATTAATACCGTAACGTGCCTGGGTCAGGCAGCTCAAAGCTGCTTTGAGTCCATCTGCTGCAGGCAGCTGGTTTTCCAGGGGAATCATACAATTATTCAAGATTATTTCACCCGTCACCGAAGCTCTCAGTGATAATTTGCCTTTGATTTCAGGGGTCTCAAAGCCCTTCGTTCCGCGCTCTACGAGGAAGCCTTTTACCTCACCTGCGTCATTCTTGGCCCAGACCACTGCTACATCAGCCACCGGTGAATTGGTAATCCACATTTTGGTGCCATTCAAAATGAATTGCTCGCCTGCTTGCTTTACCCGGGTGATCATGCCACCAGGATTTGAGCCATAGTCAGGCTCTGTCAATCCGAAACAACCAATTTTCTCGCCGGAGGCAAGCAAGGGAAGCCATTTCTCCCTTTGCGCTTTAGACCCATATTTCCAGATGGGCCACATGACCAGTGAGCCCTGGACCGAGGCAAAACTGCGTAGCCCTGAGTCCCCACGCTCCAATTCCTGCATCATCAGGCCATAGGCTACCCCATTAATCCCGGCAGTCCCATATTTCTCTGGGAGTGTAGAGCCAAAAAAACCCATTTCACCCATTTCAGCCTGCAATTCAAAGGGGAAGCTTCCATGGCGGTAGTGTTTTGAGATAAGGGGGCGAAAACGATCCTGCACCCATTGGTGGGTCATATTTTGAACAGCGATCTCTTCTTCAGAGAGGAGTGCTGATAAATCGAAAAAATCTGGTCCAACTATTTTCAAGGTCATCAAAGTTCTCCATTTTCAGCTGCAAAGGTAATCGCATTCAAAATCAGGCAAACAAAAAACGCCAGCGCTCTGATTCAGATATCATTTCATTCTGCTGCTGAACCGCATAATATTAACCCATGGAAAATGACACCCTGTTTCAGTTTAAGAATGTAAACCTTGAAGTGGCTGACAAGCAGATTCTGCAAGACCTCAACTTTGAGATTCATAGAGGTGAATTTGTAGCAGTCATCGGTGCTTCTGGAGCTGGAAAAAGCTCCCTGCTGAGGATGTTCAATGCCCTGACCAGCCCAAGCCGGGGAGACATCAGTTTCAGAGGTGTCAGTATCGATACAGATATTCAGACTCTGAGAAAAAATGTAGGGGTCCTCTTCCAAAATCCTGTTGTGTTTGAAGGAAGCGTCAGGGAAAATTTATTGATTGCCGGTCGCTGGGACCACCATCTTTCGCAAACCCTGGATCATGAAGTTCAGACGGCACTGGATCAGGTGGGTCTGGTCAACATCAAATTAACCCAGCACGCCAGGGATCTATCTGGAGGAGAGCAACAGAGACTCGCTCTGGCTCGCACGCTCTTGAATCACCCCCAGGTCATTCTCCTGGATGAACCCACATCCAATCTGGACCCAAAATTGGCCCGGGCCATTATGGATCAGATCGAAAAGCTCCGACTCGCCTTGAATTTAACCATCATCGCAGTCTCCCATGATCATTTGCTCATGCGACGATATGCACAACGCGTGATTGTTTTATCCGAAGGAAAAATTGTGGGTGATGGTGATTTTGAAACGCTGGATAAATCGAATGTTTTTGAGCTTGCCGGTCTTTTAAAGGATGAAATCAAACATGCGTCCTGAATTTTACGTCCTGACCTGGAATGATTTACTGGTTTCACTCCTGTTTATCGCTTTTTCCTTATTTTTAATCAAAAAGTGGAAATTGGGTCTGGAGAACACGCTCCTGATTGGGAGTTTGCGTACCTTTGTTCAGCTCACCGCCATGGGCTATGTCCTGACCTGGTTCTTCGATCAACAGCATTGGGCATTTATGCTCATGTTGCTCCTGATTATGATTCTCATTGCCAGTTATGAAGGAACCCGACGACAGAAGAATGCAATCCCCCACTTTTTTTCAGCCATGCTGGTGTCTTTGCTGGGATCGTCCATTATAATCCTGGGGACCATCCTACTATTTATTCTGGATGTGAAGCCATGGTATTCCCCTTATGCCGCCATTCCCATCGCGGGAATGATTATTGGGAATGGACTTAATTCAACAGCTTTGACTGCCAATCGATTTGTGGGTGAGATGAAACATCGTGAAAAGGAGATTGAAACGCTGCTGGCCCTGGGAGCCACACCAAAACTGGCTGTATTTGATGCCATGAAGGCTTCCATCCATGCCGCTTTAATCCCGAATATTAATGCTATGATGACCGTGGGCCTGGTTCAGCTACCTGGTGTTATGACAGGTCAGATTCTGGCAGGGATCGATCCGATCATTGCAGTCCGTTATCAGATCATGATTATGTACATGTGGTTCACAACAGCAACCCTGGCTAACATGATTATGCTGGCCATCGTGTACCGTCAATATTTTACATCAAAATTTCAGCTCAGACGCGAGCTACTTAGGGAAAAAGCTTAGACTAAGCCCTGCTCTCCGAGGAATATGCTGGTTGCTTCTACGTGTTTTTTAAAATCTTCCCACAATGCCGGAGCCACAGTGATGCCCTTCTGGGTCGGACGCCATTCATCCTCATCAGCCAGGTAGTGAATTCTAAAATCTACATAAGTGCGTCCTTTGAATTCTTTGACCTGAACGATAATCTTTTCAGTTTCACTTCGCTCAATTTCACCAATAATCTTTTCCATTACATTTATCCTTTATTAGTTTTCATTTTTCTCGCCTGAGGTGCCCCATTTTTCATCGAATTCAGTTGGCGTAAAACCAAATGAAGCCACATCCTCCCTTACAATAAAGGGTCGCTTGATGAGATTGGGATCATGAAGCATCAGCATAATGGCATGGGATTTATCTGGAACATTATGTCCCAGCTTTAATTCACGGTAAATTGCGGATCGAGAGTTTAGATATGCTTTGACATTGTTAGTATCAATGAACTTTTCCAGAAGCTTGCGGCTGGGAGGGCTGTTAATGATATCTACCTTCTCAAACTCAATTTTACTTTCGTTGAGGTAAATTTGAGCCTTCTTGCAGGTCCCGCATGTATTCTTATCAAAAAATATTGGCTTCATTGTGTGTCCCCTTCCAAGGCTTGACCATAAATAATTACAGGTCTGCCAGATTCCTAATACCGAATTTCAAAACTTGAATAATCTCCGCTATAGCTCTGAGGATGCGCCTCTACCCCCTTAACCGCAGACCATCTGTTGCCAATTTTCAATTCGCTAAGGAAAGATGCGATCATGCCGCGGTCTCCTTCAGCCAGACCAACAACGGATCCATCGGCATGGTTCTTCACCCATCCCGTGAGTCCCAAGTGCTGGGCAGTGCTTCTGACAAAAAACCTGAATCCTACCCCTTGAACTTTTCCTGAAATTTTAAAAACAGTTGCTGTATTCATGGTCAAAGCTGCTTTTTTATTGCTGCCTCAGGGAGAACGCTGGGGCAATATTCTGCAAGCCGACAGCGGTGGCATTGTGGACGTCGTGCAATACAAACCGCTCTGCCATGATCAATAAT
This sequence comes from Fidelibacterota bacterium, assembly GCA_021736185.1. Lineage (GTDB taxonomy): Bacteria > Fidelibacterota > UBA8477 > UBA8477 > JABMPR01 > JABMPR01. The sequence continues at coordinate 10,140 of JAIPGJ010000073.1, forward strand.
CAGGTGGGTAAACATCACCCAATGCTCCTTATCAATGATTTTCTGGAGCTCCATTTCAATTTTAACTGCATCTTTCTGATCGGTCATTTCAAGGAGATTGGCAATACGAATCACATGGGTATCCACAACCAGGCCAGGAATATGAAATCCAGTTCCTAAAACCACATTGGCTGTCTTGCGACCCACTCCGGGCAGCTTTACCAGGGCATCCAGGTCTGCAGGAACTTCCCCTCCATACTCCTGCAGGAGGGTCTGGGCACAAGCGCTCATGTTTTTCGCCTTGTTATTGAAAAAGCCGGTGGATCGAACCAGTTCAGCAAGATGCTCAACGGGCGCACTGGCCATACGCTCTGCTGTGGGATAATGCTCAAACAATTTCGGTGTAACAAGGTTAACACGGTCATCAGTGCACTGGGCCGAGAGCATGGTTGAAATAAGTAGTTGAAAGGGTGAACGATGTTCCAGACTGCATTTTGAATCCGGGTAAATCTCATACAGGATTTCGATAATCCGCTGCATACGGACCTGCTTGTTTTTCAAAGATTCTCTCATGAATGGCTCCGAGACTGGAGATAATGCTTCATCTCTGTCGCAGTCAGGGTGTTCAAAACATTCGCAGCACTCAGTCCACCCTTGCGCGCCATACGCACGCCCAATGGAATGGTTTGGAGCTGTTTGATACTGTGGGCATCTGGATCGATTGAAATTTTGACTCCCTTTTCTCTGGCGTATTTGAGATATCGCCAATCAAGATCCAAACGCTTCGGCGTTGTATTTATCTCTATCAGCTTATCATTCTCAGCAGCCACATCAATAATCGTGGTTAAATCCGGATTGTAACCAGATCGAGCCATGAGCATTCTACCTGTGGGATGGCCAAGGATTGTGGTAAAGGGACTTTGGAGGGCTCTCACAATCCGATCGGTTTGTTTTACCGGATCCAGATGAAAGTGACTGTGGATTGAAGCGACAACGAAATCAAAACCCGCCAGCAGGTCTTCATCATAATCCAGACGTCCATCGCTAAGAATATCTGCCTCAATACCTTTAAAAATATGGAAATCAGGGCTGCTGTCATTGAGTTGGTCGATGAATGCCCATTGCGCTTTAACGCGATCAGGTTTCAATCCATTGGCATAATAGGCTGCCTGAGAATGCTCGCTGATGCCCAGATATTGATATCCCAGGTTCCGGGCTGCCCCGGCAAGTTCTTCAAGTGTATTCCTTCCATCACTCCAGGTTGAGTGGGCATGGAAGACACCTTTAATATCCCCGGTGCTGATGAGCTCAATATTTTCAGGAAAATGGGAATAACTATCTCTCAGCTCAGGTTCAATCCATTGCAGGCCCAGGGATTCACACAGGGTGTTTTCAGTCGTGAATAATTTCCCTTTTTCGCAAACAAGTTGATTGATGGCGGCGTCGCCTGGTGAACCAAAGCGGTCCGATAAATGCCTCATATATGAATCGCCCCCCGTCCTGAGGAGTTGCTTCGCAGCAAAGGTATTTGAATTGCATATGATCAGTTCAACTGGAAGTCCTGTAGGATCCTTTAAAATGGTGGGATTGGATTCAGATAGCTGGAGATTGAATTTTGCATTTAATTCAGTATTCAACTCTGCTATATCCGCGTCAACCAGAAATTCAACGGATTGGATGAGCTCCGTACCCCGTCTTAATTCACCACTGAGTTCGATTCGAGTGACACTATTGAGCTGTTTTAATGTCTCGATCCAGTTTTCAGCAACACCCAGCGCAGTATCCAGATAAAAATCACTGATATGTTTTTCATTAAAGGCTATCGCCTCCTGAAGTTTCACCTGCAGCTTGGGACCAAAGCCTTTTATCCCCGCAAGAACGTTCGCTTCACAGGCCTGCTTGAGTAATTCCACGCTGCTTATATCATGCTTATGCCAGAGCAATTGTACCTTTTTCATGCCCAAACCGGGGAGATCAAGTAAAGCAGGCAGGCCCACAGGAAGTTGGGATTCCAGTTCCTGCTCTAATCCCACGGTCCCAGCTTTGGCATAGTACATGATAACATAGGCCAGGCTTTTACCGATACCGGGTACATCTTTTAGACGATCTTCATCGACGAGAACCCCCATGTCTTCTTCATGATCTCTGACGATGCGCGCTGCATTTTCAAAACTCCGAATCTTGAATGGATTTTCATCAAGGAGTGACATCATAGAGGCAAGGCGTTTTATTCGAACACTTATTTGTGAATTTTTCATATCTCAAAATAAATCAGATATGCCGTTCTCGAAGAAGAATTAAAACATGATTTAACCGGCGGCATAATTAAAAGTCATGTGCATTTGGAATTGTAGCTTGAGTAGGCATATTGCCAGCATGAATAAGTTGAGACTACAGCAGAAACGCCACCTCATCAAT
>JAIPGJ010000074.1 GCA_021736185.1 Fidelibacterota bacterium
TTCTGATCCATGAAAAATGCCAGAAAGTGTAATATAATTATTACTTTTCAGGGAGAATAATTGAATCTCATGGGCTTGAAAAAAGCAGTGTTTCCATTTGCTATGATGGTCACAATAAAAATATAAGTGATTGTTAATAATAGATATATAAATACTAAATTCATGAAATATATGCCCTGAAATGTTGAAGAAGATGAACTTGTCATAGTCCAATCATGACGCATGTTGTTTTATTATGACACAAATACTAAGAAAGTGTCATATAATGCATTAAAATTTACAGCATTATTATCATATTTAAGTTGAATTCATACCCATAACATGCTGAGCTTCAGTGGCTTGCAAAGTATATTAAAAATTGGCACAAGTTTTGAACTATAAAAGGTCTATGCAACAGAATTATTCCATATCACAATCAGTAATTTTCGGAAATGTTGTTATACATCCGTTTCGAAAAGTGATTATATTGAGAGAGTATGACTATAACAACCATATCGCGATTATAAGAGCGAACTAACTGTGTATATTGTCGCAATTATGATCACCGCCGTCATCTTCAGTGCAACTGGACTGGGTGTGCTTGATATGGCCTCTATTGTGAACCTGGATACTCAGACAGCCGTCCAGAAAGTGCAGGACCAAATAGAGGTTGAATCATTTGCCAATGTCGCATTATGGCGAGTCAATGCTGGAAACGACAACCTGGGAACCTTTAGCGCAGGTGATCTTTCTGCTACCTTTGATAGCACGACAAAAAAATTAAGTGTGATAAAAACATCAGGTGATGAACAAACCGGCTTGCTACTAAGCCTTGAAGAGGATAATCACTTCTTAAGGGCTGTTGCATCAAGTGGTACATTCTATACCAATGGCAGAACGATTAATCCCGAACCTCAACATCAGATACGGTCACAAGTTGGATTTCTTCCACAGGCGGATCTCCAATATTTCATGGATCATGCCGTTGCGATTCATTATGAAAATTCACATACCTATTATGATGGTGATCTTAGTGAGGGAATTAATGTATTTGTAGGCAATCATCTTGTGTTTGATAGGGTTGAGCTGGAAAACTCCACACTTGTGTTTACAGGAACTGACATTGGTTTTTGGCGAAAGAATGTTATCAAAGCCGCTGCTGATGAAAATGGTGCCCTGCCGGCGCTGGTTTTCACAAACCCATACTCTGACTTCGAGATCTACGGATTTTGGTCTTCCTGGCGTGATGAGATTGAAGGTGCCATTTATTCTGCTGGCACCGTAAGATTGTATAACGGTGAGTTAAGTGGTCCAGTCGTAGCCCAAACGGTTATGTTATATAGCGATATGGACTTTACCGATGATGAGCATAGCGAATATTATCAATGGCCTGATGGCTTTGGATCATATTCAGATTATGATTGGCCCAAACAAGTAGAAGAGTGGGCTCGCATCGATTAAACATTGCTCCATCCAACAATAAAGTAACTTAAATGCTCAAAATTTTTAAAAAGCCCTGTTGCAGGGCTTTTTCTTTAGAATTGCTACTCGCATTCAAAATTTATTTTCGGGATATCACCCATCTTCCGGTTGGATATTATTGAATGTTTATTTCGGACAAAAATTGTCATCTAAATATGACTTTTAGAAGGTGGAGCTGTCAGATAATTATGCTGGTCTTCATGAAATTCTATCCAAGTTGCGCAGGTTCAGTTTGAATTTTCAGGTGAAATGATGAACAGGTAATTGATAAAAATCAAATAAAACAAATATTTAAGCCATGTGCAGAGAGAAAAGGGAAGAGGTTCATTTGCCGGGTTAAATTACAGACGACTATTGGCATATATGTTGTTATATATACGGGTTGGCTAAACCTAAGGGAGTGGAAGTATTAGCACAGTTAGAAAAATAAGAGAGTGTATTGCACAACAGAGTTGCTATTTGACTCTCTGGCCATTGCTTTTCATACTCAATACCACCCTTATCGCCCAGCCCAGCGGTTTTGAATATCGCAAAGCCATCACCATCGAAGGCTCGCAAATAAGTGGCTCAGTTGACCACGCCAATTTCCCTGTCATGGTCAGTCTCACCGATACCATGCTTCGATCCACTTCCCATGGCGGAGGGGTCGAGAATCCCTCAGGTTATGATATCCTTTTTACGCAATCAGACGGGTCTACCTTACTGGATATTGAATTAGAGGATTATTCCGCTACCACTGGCAAGATCCTGTACTGGGTGAGACTTCCCAGCCTTTCTCCAGGTATTGACAGTGTGATCTATCTGTATTATGGCAAAACGGGTATTTATTCCGATCAGTCCGATACCTCCACCTGGAACGATAACTATCTGGGAGTCTGGCATCTGGAAGATCTGACTGACGCTTCCTCAAATACAAATATCCTGTTGAATCATAATACGGCGACCAGCGACTCTGGCAAGATCGGCGCCTGTCGTGTATTTGATGGGGATGGGGATGATCTGGAAGAAATCAACGCAGGTTTTTATCTGAACGATCGTGATAGCTTAACCATATCTCTCTGGGCCAGAGCAGATGTGCTCAACTCTGACATGGGTCTCATCTATGGAGATGACCCTGATGGGGGAGATGACCGTGTCATGATCCGCCAGGATGCAGCCGGTGAACGTGGGGGTGGCACCAATGTCTATCGCACCTCCATGAATACAGGACTTAACAATAAGGTGAGATCTGAGTCCAGCAACGGATCGGCTGACACAACCTGGCAGTATCTGGTGATGACTCATCTTGAGGGTGATACGACTCGATTCTATATCAATGGAACTTATGATAATTACAGTTGGGCAAATGCAAAAGCTGGCTTGACCAGCAAGAACGAGAAACTCCTCATAGGGAAAGGTTCCAAGGACGGTGCTACCAGCTCCTGGAATGGTTTCATCGATGAGGTGCGGATATGTAGTGTCGCAGTCAGTGCCGATTGGATAGCCACTGAATATGCCAACATGTCAGCGCCAGCTTCCTTTCTTACCATCTCCACTGTCAATGAACTACCCACACTTACAGATGTGGAGACCATTGCTCTTTCCTACCAGGCAGATGACCCGGCAACCATTATTACTAATAGCCTGACCTGTCATGACTATAGCGAATTCAATCTGGATAGTGCCAGGATCCAGATTACCGGTGATTATTTTCCTGATGAGGACACGCTGATTTTTGCATCCAACTATGGGATATCAGGCACTTTTTATAATGGGTTGGGCTTGTTGAAACTGACTGGAAATGCAAGTCTGGCTGATTATAGCTCCGCCCTCCAGGAAGTTAAATACAAGAATACCGATCCTACTCCTACGGATTCCACCCGAACAGTGAGTTTCTCAGTGAGTGACGGAGGGGGCTATAGTAATGTAGCAACTCGAGATATTACCATCGGAGCAACCAACGTTGCACCAGTTCTCGACAATATCGAATTGACGAACCTCGCCTATACGGATGGTGATCCCGATACGATCATTACCAGTAGTCTGACCATCAGTGATGTGGATGACTTTTACCTGGACTCAGCCTGGGTGACCATTTCCAATAATTATGTGAATGGGGAAGATTATCTGGATTTCACTTCCATATATGGGATCACCCCGACCTGGAGTAGTGTCTCGGGAGAATTGCTACTGGTCGGAAACGCATCCTTGGCTGCTTACCAATCTGCCTTACGCTCTGTAACCTACGACAATCTGAATCCTGATCCCGATCAATCTACCCGTTCCATTGATTTCAAGGTTAGTGATGGAGAGTTACATAGTACTCCCGTGAGCAGGGACCTGGTTGTAACTGCAGTGAATGATGCCCCTGTCCTTGCCAATCTGGAAGAATCAGTCCTGGTGTACAATGAAGGAGATGGGGCCGTAGCCATCACAGATTCCATCACAGTATCGGATGGTGATAATACCAAGATCGATAGTGTGGTCATCCAGATCACATCAAACTACTTTATTGACGAGGACAGTTTGGGTTATAGTCCCATCTTCGGTCTTTCCGGGACCTGGTATCGAGGTACCGGCAAACTGGTCATTAACGGGTTAAAAGCTTTGAGTGTCTATGAGACGGCGATACGATCAGTCATCTACGACAATTATTCACTGACTCCGCATACACCCACACGAACGATCACTTTTACGGCCTATGATTCACAAGATGCCAGTATTCCGGTATATCGCAATATTGCCTCTGGTATTCCCGCTACCATATCTGACCTGGCTCTCTGGTTGAACTCAGGTTCGGGTGTATATAGTGATGCTGGTGGTATCATAGAAGCCGTGGACGGTGATAATGTAGAAGTCTGGCAGGACCAGAGCGGAAATGGAAGGGATTTCATTGCAGGGACAAAAAATCCGGTTTTTCGCAGCTCCGTGGCTTCCTTGAATAATGAAAGTTCACTGGAGTGGACCGTGGCCAACACCTGGATGGAGGATGGGGACGGCTCAAGCTATATCAATGGACTGACCGAATTCACCATCTTCTTTGTCATTAAGTCAGATGTTACTTCGACTGACAATGGCTTCTGGATGGTAGAGACTAACAATCCAGCGGATAGATACTTTTCTCTGCGATATGATGCTGTGGGTGACAACAGCTCTGAATTGAATGTGATCAAAGCTGCTATCCTCAGTGATGTCACTGCCAATGAGATGGAGAGCCACCACGATATGCAATCCGTTAATTCTCAGGTCGTCTGCCTGGACTGGAAAAGTGGAAACACCTGGCACATGTATGTGGATGGAGTCTTGAATAGCGTCTCCTACTCAGGAGCCCCACCAACCGGTTCCATAGCCAACGCCGTGAGTGTCATGCTGGGAGAGGGACCTGCGGGAACCTGGGATGGTATGATCGCCGAGGTCATGCTCTATGATCGCCACCTCAGTAACGGGGAGCGGATCCAGATAGAAGATTATGTCTCGGATAAATATGCCATTAGTGTTCGCCTGTTAGAACCGGCCACAGGTGGCGAGGCCATTTCAGCTGATGATGCCAACACAGCTTGGACCACCCTTTCGGGACCCCGTGTAACAGAGGATTATGCTGGTCAGCTTTCGGCGGGTGGAACCGGTGGGTTACGCGTACCTGATGGCTTTGTATGGGACACTGCTTTACCAGATCCAGCAATTATTGTCCAACCAGCCTATGGTGCCTCAACTACGCTCAACTGCACCTATACGACCCGGGATGATACAACGGTCACCTTTACGATCAACACTGCCTCCTCTGAAACAAGCTCACCTGGTGAGATCATCATCAGCGGATTGCGCGTGCGGCCGACCACTGGTATCATGCCGAATACGGGGAACATAACAAATATTGGAACCACCGGAGGAGATGAATCGACGAGTTACGGTACCCTTACCATGGTGCCGGGAGCTCCATCAGCTGTTGTATATTCATCGGACTTATCAACCAGCGCTACAAAACACGAACCCCTGACCCCGACGATCACCGCTGAGATCCAAGATATAAACGGCAATACAATCCTGGATTCTGGGACTCCAATTGGTATGTCGCTGGCTTACAAGTTACCTGGGACCGCAGGTCTGGAAGGAACAACAAGCCTGAATACGGATGCCTACGGTCAAGTTGCCTTTAGTGACCTGGCCATAGATACTTCTGGGACCTTTGTTTTGGCAGCGAGTAGTACTGGCTTGGATACGGCCTTCAGTGACACGATCATTGTCACCAATCCTGGACAGTATACTACTTTTCTGGTAGAGAAGGTAAGTGGTGGGAATATCCTCACCCAGACGGCCGGCGTGCCATTTAACATCAAGATCTCCGCTGTCGATGGCACTGGCACTGTCGATGTGAATTATGAAAGTTCAGTTACCCTCAGTTCCTCAGGCACGCTGGACAGCGGCGGTGGTCTTACACCTGCCTTTACCGCAGGCGTGCTCTCACCCGATACCGTCTCCATCAACTCGATCGGATCATTTACCATATCAGCAACAGATACCTCAGGTAGTATTGTCGGGATCAGCAATACATTTTCTGTTATATCCGGACCCGCCAGCGCGCTGACCTCGATCATCACTGCGAATCCAACGGTTCTCGAGAATGATGCTGTGAGTACGTCCACCCTGACGGTACAGGTCAAAGATGCAGGTGGAAATCCGCATGCATCAGGTGGCGCTACTGTCAATCTGCTTACAACAGCAGGGACCTTGCTTGGATCTGTTAGCGATAATGGGGATGGCACCTACACCCAGCTGCTCCAGTCTTCCTCGTCTGTGGAACAGGCTGTCATCACCGGTGTGTTGAATGGGAATGCCATGATCGACCAGGCGACTGTGAATATTAACGCCTATACAAATATTTGGGAAAGTGATCCTGGGACCAACCCCTATACCACGCGCTGGGATACCCTGGTTAACTGGGATGCTAGCACAGTCCCCACCAGTTCTGATGCGATCCTGATTCCTGGTTCTCTCGCCGATGGTACGCGCTATCCCATTATTTCAACTGATAATGTGCTGGTCTCCTCACTCACCATAGAGTCAGGTGCTGACCTGACGCTTTCGGGAGGTATCGCTTTTAGTGTTGCTGGAGATATCCTGGGTGGAGGCGATATCAATGGGAGTGGGGTAGATACCCTGCGGGTAGGTGGTGATATGGGTATTGCCACATCCAGTGTCAAGTATGTTGAATTCAATGGTTCTTCACTCCAGTATATCACCAGTCCACTAAGCTTCCACAACCTGACTATTGACAACACATCGCATGTGGAAGTGGCCGATAACGTGGTTATTAACGATACGCTTACACTGAAGAGTGGTAGTCTGATCATCGAATCAGGTAAGTCCCTGCTGGCAAATAACAAAAAAGTTATCTCAGGCTCGATCCAGGCCCAGCGCGAGATCATAGGGGGCACCGGGTGGCGCTTATTGTCTGCACCGGTGATTTCCACCTATGGTGATATGTTCGACGAGATCTTCACCCAGGGCTATGGTGGTTCTGATTCTGCATCGGGAAGTCCATCTGTACTCTGGTACGATGAAACCTGGAAGGGCACTGATAACCAGAGATGGAGAAAACCGGATACGACCACCGATGCCACCATCCCAGGTCGTGGCCTTTTTGTCTACGTCTTTGGTTCCATCGCCGGGGAGGATGCCTATTCCCAATCCCTGCCGGTTACCATGGATGTCACGGGTACGGAACCTGAGGGTGATGGTTCTATTTTTGATTTTGGTATTTCGTATACTGCCGATGCGGATACTGGTTGGAACCTTGTTGGGAATCCATTTGTAGCGACCATTGATTGGGATGATGCGGGCTGGACCAAAACCAATATGGATAATGTCATCTATGTATGGGATCATACTGCCAACTCAGGAGCAGGCGCCTACCTGACGTGGAATGGTTCCACTGGATCCCTGGGGAACGGACTAATCCCTCCATTTCAGGGCTTCTGGGTAAAAGCAAACGCTTCTGGCCCTATCCTGAAAGTCCCTAAGACAGCCAAGACCACTGGGGGTGTATTTTACAAGCAGGCCAGTGACCCCAGTCCCATGATCATGCTCCTGTTGGAAGCTGACACCTTGGGAGCCACAACCCACATTCAATTCAACGAAGGCGGTTCAATCAATAAGGATGCCCATGATGCATTTTATTTGGTTCCACCGACGGACACCTATCTGGATCTGTATTCACAAAGCAATGACGGAAGTTATCTTTCCATTCAATCTCAACCCTATCGCTTTGGACGTCCCATTGAGATCCCCATATACGTTGATGGGCATGTTGACAGGAATCCTCTCTCAGGCAGCTATCGTATTTCCTGGCCTCGAATCGATAGGATGCATCCTGAATGGACAGTGACATTGAAAGATATGGAAACGGGTCGGGAGCTGGATCTTGCCAGTGAAAACTCCTATGAATTCACCTTTACCAGTCATTCAAGCAAAGCTCTGGCTTCCACACTACCTTCCAGGGAGCTTACGCGCTCTGCACCTTTCAAACTCCTCAAAAAGAGTGGGTCTGATGCACCACGGTTTATACTTAGAATAGATCCAGGGGATGCATTCCCCGAGATTCCCAGGGAGTTCACACTGGGACAGAATTATCCCAATCCTTTTAATGCTGGTACGATTATTCCTTTCTCCTTACCTCTGGAAGCCAAGGTATCTGTCACAATTTACGATGTGCGAGGTCGTGTGGTTGAGGAGCTTATACAGAAGAAACACTTTGGTGCAGGGAAACACCAGTTAAACTGGCAGGCGACAGGGAAAAGTAGTGGAATATATTTTTGTCATGTGCAATTGGATAATGAACATTTTACAAAGAAAATGATATTATTACGATGAAATGGCAGAATTTGTATGTTCCACTGGGTTTATTGCTTCTAACCATGAATAGTTTTGGGCAGGATAGCTCTAAGGATAAAACCAGCGTATCGGTTTCCATCTCAGCTACAGTTGTGGATCAAATTCAGTTGATTACGCTTGCTGATATAGATGTTGGTACGGTAATCCCCAGTGAGGATATACTCCGACTGGATCCCCGGAAGGATCAAGGTGCCGGCATCATCAAGGTTCTCGGTCGCCAGAACTCCTCCATTCAAATTTCTTATTCGAGCCAGGTGGAAATGGTTAATCTAGCAAGTAATTCAATTCTGCTCGTTAGCTACAATATAGGTGGTTCTGTAGATAATGACCAGACTGCCTCAGATGTATTTTCAACCAATCCCGTGACAGTGAATCTGAACGGAGAGGGTGAATATTACCTTTGGATTGGTTGTTCATTCAGTATGAAGAATCTGGTGCCTGGCCAATATGATGGTGATTTTATATTAGAGGTAGATTATAATTGAGAAGAACAAAATTGCCGAAGTCTACAATGCTTTTAAACCATGAGATTTGCATATGCGAGAACTAAAAAAGCACTTTCATCTTTCTTCCTTCTACCAGAAGTGTCTTCTCTCTGGTTTACTGATGATAGGATTAACCTCGCAACTTGGTGCACAGGTTATTCAATTTAGTGTGCATGTGTCCAGCGCGTTGACTGCGACCAAGGATCAGGATATGACTTTCGGTGAAGTTTTTGCAGGAGTAGGACCTGTCGAAATTAATCTGGGCGACCCTGGGATGGGTGTTTTCGCAATAACCGGAAATGAAGACATGGATGTGCTTGTAGAATTGACTCCTCCCATTGGGGATGAATTGACTCATACCGGGGTTTCCTCGGATGTGATCCCATTTACACTGAAATTCGCCTATGCCAACCGAGGGGCCAATGATGTGAATCAGGCAGTGGTTGTATCATCTGGTACCACAGCACGTTTTCAGCTACGTCAACGGGAATCAGGACCTCCGGGAAAACCGCCTACACCGCCCAGCTCACTCTATACTGAAACCCAAACAACTGCATACGTCTATATTTATGGATCAATGACAGTGGGGTCCATAGATGCTGGCTCCTATACCGGGAATGTTGATATCACAGTTACCTATGATGCTAATTAATCCCGTTGGATACTGATCGATTCCTGGAAATCTAGAAGAAATACACTTAAACCATCACTTCGGATGAGTGTCCTATCTAAATAAAATTTAAATGTGACAATATTAGCCATAGTATGGAATATTTATATGACACTCAACGTTGAGTCATGAAAACAAATAATTTTATAAAACAATTATAAACATGAGGATAGCTATTATATTTTTACACTAAATATTTTGGCATGGCTTTTGAACTATAGGGTGGCACGATGGAACAAGCGACTAAAAAATTTAAGAAAACTACAAAGAATATGAAGAAAGGTTCAACAATGAAAAAAGTAACAATGATTTTGGCAATAATGATCTTTGCAATGGCTGGCACAAGTGTGTACGCAGGAGACCAAGCTGCAGCCTCTGTTGAAGCCGTGGTTCAAGCCAATCTGTCACTCACAGCAGTAGATTCAGTTAACTTTGGAACATTACAACCAACCAGTACTCCAATAATCGATCCTACAGGTTCAAGCCACACGGATGTGACTTCCCCAACCGTCGGTTCATTTGATTTAACCGGTGCGAACGACCAGGTTGTTACGATTACAGAAGGTGGCAATGTTACTCTTGGTGATGGTAATTCGCATACAATGACATTTACCCCTGATTTGTTCGGAAAAGCATCCGATGATGCAAGCACGTCATCTGCAGTCGGTGGAACAGTAACACTGAGTGCTACGGGTACATATTTCTTCTGGTTAGGTGGTGATTTAGGAACACTCACTAATCAAGTCGCTGGATCCTATTCCTCTGAGGTTGGTAGCGGTGGCAGCGGCTCTTGGACGCTGGACGTAGAATATCAATAAACAAAATTGAATTGCGAAAAAAAGGCTGCATCTTGCAGCCTTTTTTTTATGCTATTCTAGAGCAAAACCAACTGAAACTGCATGGCATTTCCCCGATTTTTCATTAATATGTTAGGTAATCTAAATGAAAATTGGCACATGGAATAATTGGAAAGAACGACTATGCTGAATAATTATATGAAAATATTTATCCTGGTATTGATAACTTTCATGACCAACGTCTTTGCTCAAGTTACCATTTCACCGACAACTCTTTTTATTGATGGTCAACAAAGATTTGAAACATTGCTGATTATGAATAGTTCAAATGCTACACAGGAAATACAGCTTAGTTGGCAATTTGGCTATCCCAAGGCAGATGAAAATGGGGATATTGCCATGATTTACGATGATGCCGAAGAAGCTGCCAAGCATTCAGCTGCTGATTGGATTAGAGGATTTCCCAAACGGTTTATTCTCGAACCTGGTGCCAGACAAACGGTAAGGGTCACCGTCAAAGCGCCCCGTGATCTCGAGCCTGGTACCTACTGGTCCCGCTTGAAAACCACATCAAATGCGCTTAGTACCGAAATAGGTCAAACAGCTGCGGGTGGTATTTCCGCAAATATTAACATTCAATTCAATCAAGTGACAGCCGTATTCTATAAGCATGGCGAATTGACTACCGGTATCCAAATTGAGAAGACTCGCAGTGTTGTTGAGGATAAGATGCTCCACGTTCTCACTAACTATAAAAAAACCGGGAATTCCCCATTTCTGGGGACCATGTCTGCAAAAATTTCTGATTCCTCTGGGAAAGTCGTGAAGGAGGGGCAGGTCTTGTTGTCCATTTATTACGATGGTCTGCGCCGTATTGATCTCGATATTGCCGATCTTCCCAAAGATACCTATGATGTTGAAGTTTCAATTTCAAGTGGTAGAGGTGATATTCTTGAAGGGGATACCATTCAAGCGCCTACTGTTACTGCTCGGAGTAGCTTCACAACGCTTTAAGTGTATTATTTACGAGTCCTTCTTCTTACCTTATTTTTAGTCAATTCTCTCTGCGGGACATTATGGTCCCAGGACGAAGGGACTGAAAATATTGAGGAGGAGGTCTACCTTTCTCTCCGCTATCAAGGCGTTATTGATGAAATAGTCGTCGCCTATTATTCTGCTGGAAAGTTTTATTTACCCCTCACTGCATTACTTGATCTTTTTGCTATTAATTATGAGCTGAGCGCTTCATCACTATCGGTCTCTGGTTACTTTCTGAAAGAGGATCAAAGATATTTTCTCGATTTTTCCCGTCAAATAGCCAGCTTCAAAACTGAAGAATTCAAAATTGATGTGAATGACTATTTGGTGAAGGAAGTTGATTTTTTTATTACACCCAAAATATTTGATGAAGTTTTCGGACTAACTTTTACCACGGATCTATCTCGTTTGACTTTGAAACTCACAACCAGTGCTGAGCTCCCAATCATCACTCGTCATAATCGTCGAGCAAAGAAAAATTTAAAAGACGCTCATACTCAGAATCTAAGCAACCAAAATTATGAACTGCATGCAGATAGAGATCCCCAGATTTTAAATGGTGCTTTTGGAGACTATTCTTTCTCCAGTACTACTTCTAGGAGTACTTTTGATAATAACCTCAACCTGCGCTTGGGTGGAGAATTACTCTTTGGCGATGTTCAGGGAAACCTGAACTCGATTTTCAGCAAAGATACTATTGTTTTCAATGGTTCCGCTTTGCGCTGGCATTATGCAAATATGTCAGAAAAATGGTTTACCAATGCGAGTCTGGGGCAATTTGGCAGTTCGGGTCCGACCAATTCTACGTTCAAGGGATTCCTCGTCAATAATGAACCCCTGACACCACAAGTGAGTTATGACACCTATGTGATCGATGAAGTGACAGAACCGGACGCAGAAGTAGAATTGTATCAGGATAACCGCTTGGTAGACGTAACACGAGCCAATGAATCAGGATACTATCGATTCCTGGTCCCCCTGAATTATGGGACATCAGATTTCAAGGTGCGGATCTATGCCAAGCAAGGACGAATTATTGAATTAGACCGACGTATTCAGATTCCATTCAATTTTCTAAGGGCGAAAGAATATCGCTATGAGATAAGCGGTGGACAGGTCAGTA
>JAIPGJ010000075.1 GCA_021736185.1 Fidelibacterota bacterium
TGATCCAGGATGCGCTGAAAATTCTCCCAAATCGCATATCCGTACGGTCGAATGACCATAGTTCCCTTCACAGGACCATAGTCCGCCAGCTTGGCTTGTCTGACCACATCGGTATACCATTTTGAAAAATCTTCGCTCTGTTTTGTTACCCCTTTTGACACAACGGGCATCCTTTCTCTTGGGACCTGAACCGTTTATTCGGCACGGCGCTGCAATCATAACATAAGTACCCCCATGACACAATGAAGAATAGTGCAAAATTTTTCATTCACAGCTTAGATCTCTATTTTCTCGCTAAGTACCCAGGGCCGTTAAGTTTTGAAAGGCTAAAACAACAGGGAGTGAAGAATACTACGACTGCTTTGATCCCAAAATTTGTAAAAGCATACTTAAATGCTTGCAGGATGAATCTCCCCCTCTTGATTGACCATGATCTATCAGGACGCAATAAAATATTCTCTGCCTGCTCTGCGCCTCAGCGAGAGCAGGCCAATTGGGAGTGATCAAGCGCAAAACAACGCTCACCAAGTCTTGGAGATTGGAATCAAGCCTTGTCTTGAACGATGGCAAATACTAGAATATATGCACACAGCGGAGGCCTATTATCTCAAGGTGTATGACCATTTTGCTCCTCACAGGCAGCTTTATCCTGGCCTGGGGTAGCCCCAAACCTGACACGACAAAGTTTGACAGGTCCGTGCATGGTCGACCCTTTGATCTGGAAGAAATCTTCGGCACAGCTCTCATTGATGACATCCGATCCTCTCAAGATGCTGTTCCCCAGTGGGTCATAGCTGGAGAGCTCACATCTGACACTCTTTATTATGGAATCGGTAAATCGACTGAATCACAGGAAGCCGCTGATAATGATGCCCGCTTACATTTCGCCCAGTATGTTGAAGTGAGTGTTCAAAGTATTGCCACCCAGCAAATTGCTGAAAACAAGGATCGCTTGGAAGAAAACTACAACTATGAATCGTTGGTCTCCACCAAGATGAGCCTCCGAGGCGTTAAAATTACTGAACGCTACCTTGCAGCAGATTCCACATTTTACAGTCTTATTCGCTACGGAAAATCCACCTACCATCGATTGGTGACTCAGGAGATTCAAATATCATTGGAAGCAAGCATCAGAAAGCAGGAGCTGGCTCATCAGGCAGCAGAAGCCCTCAGCGCGGACTCTCTGAGACATAAACTGGCCATGGATAGCCTGTTTATGGCCCGAAAACAGGCTGTGATAGACTCCCTGGATCATATTCTGAAAATGAATGAAGCTCGAATCAGACAAGAGCAGGATCGTATTAACCTGATTAAAAGTCAGCATGCTGCCTTTCTGAAAATCATGCCACGCTATCTGTTGATTGATGTGCCCACGGCAACGATTCCAAATACATGGATCTATGCTTCAGCCCGGTGGAATCCAAACACTGAAGATTTTAGACAGCTAAAGGCTGGTGTTTCACTTTGGCTGCTCAGTGCTGAAACCAATGTCTGGGCGACAAAATCCACAATTAATCAAACGGACCTGTCGCTCAAGCTTCAATTATTACCCGAGCAGGGTGATCTATACAAAGTCAGCCTAGCCCTGGGTTGGGTCAGCTATGTGGAAGCATTCTCACAACCAAACCATGAACGATTGCGTGAGGAGAATGGCTATAAAAGCTTTCTCAGCATTCTGGATGATGAGCTCAAAGACCCCTATGCGCAAAACACAACCTTCTTTGTTACTGGAACGGTAGGTCTTCCGCAAATAAATAATCATCTTTCTTTATATGTTGATAAACGGCGTCTTTCCCTGGCAAATATCTGGTATCCCTTCCCCAGAAATATGGGGGATGCTATCAGCATCATTAATCAGTTTGATTATATCCTTTCAGAGTATTACCGAAATCGCTTCGGTGACCAACTTCAGTGGCAGCTTGGTTTGCGACTGATAGCCATTGCTGACCGATTTGCCACCATGGTGAGCTACGAGGACCACGAGGTCTGGATGCTAAACTTTGAATTCCAGTACTAAGGGTATCCTCTGTCCACGCCAGGAACGGTTCTGTTTCAATACGGGGTCATATTTTAACAAAAATCTTTTTCTCATACAGATACCAAAGGATGGCCAGCCAGAAGGCAATATTGGTCAGGGCAAAAAGCAGGGAACCATTGAGCTCTCCTGCCAGAGGCACATAAAAACCGGAATAGAGTGCCGTCTTAATCGAGACTATTTCGCCTGAGGCATTGGTGGTTTTAAGCATATACATCAGGCGACCAATAATCCCTGATCCCACGAAAACGACCAGCGCATTACTTCCGAAAACAATGGCAGGCTTGGTCCAGGAAACCAACTTTTTCACATCAATCAGATAGGATGATACCACAATCATCACAATGGCCAGCCCATCCATAGTGACAACATACGAAACCGTCCAGAGTTGCTTATTGATGGGTTCAATAAGACCGAGCAGTGAACCGGCAAAGAAGAGCATAATCCCGACAACACTCAAATTGCTGAGCTTCTCTTGATGATCGACAGGCTTACGCAAATATTCACCCAGCCAAAATCCGCTCATCAGGGTTGCCACTGCTGGCAGGGTCGACAAAAAGCCTTCTGGATCAAAGGGAACACCGGTACCGCCATATAAGTGAGCCTCACCAAAAAGAAGCATATCCATGTAACGAATAAAATTATCAGCCAATTCAAAACTACCTGCTCCCCACCCAGCTACCAGAGGGACACGCATAAAAAACTCATAAATAAATATCAGGGCAGCAACCGCCAATATTCTTGACCTGGTCCTGGGAAAGTAGAGAATAATTAAGCCACCAATTAGATAACTCACCCCAATCCTCTGTAAAACGCCCCAGTAGCGTAGGGTCAGGAAGCGCCTGAAAATGTCCATAAACTCAAAATCGGCTGCCATTTGGGCATTGAGGGGAATATTAAAAGGGAACCCATTCAAGAAGAGACCCAGACCGATAATGATTGCACCCCTGGACCAAACCTTCTTCTTCAAATCAGTCACATCGGCACCTGCCTCCATGCGCTTTCCAAAGCTCAGAGCCATGGCCACGCCAACGATAAACAGAAAGAACGGAAAGACCAGGTCTGTAGGTGTCCAGCCGTGCCATTTGGCATGACGAAGGGGTCCATATATATGTGACCAGCTCCCTGGATTATTGACCAGGATCATAAGTCCAACAGTCAAACCTCGAAACACATCCAGAGAAATCATCCGATCTTTCATGTAAGCTCCTTTGTTAAGTGAGGATATCGATGTCTTCAAAATAGATTAAATGAAGTTAATATGCACATGGGAATTAATTGGACTTTTAAAAAGATCAGACAAATCAATGGAAATGGTTTAATATTTGCTTTGAGCAATCATGTATATTCAACATCCATTTGCTAAATGATGGGTGGGTCTTTTTAGTTCGCACTTGAAATTTGATTGGGGAAGTTGATATTTACCCCGTGCTTCATAAACAATCGGAATGGCAGTTTAACTGAGCCTTTAACTATAGATCGGAGCTGGTATCATGACAGGTATTGATACTGAATTATACCCGAAAGCCGAAACTCGCCACAATAAAACGAGCAGCGCTTTCAAAAATGCTAAAAAAGCTTTGCGTGATGAGCGCATCAGTGGTCTCACTGGTGCCTTTTTAGCCCTGTTTATCTGGGGGCACCTTCTGGCAGAATCATCCATAATTTTTGGCAAGGAAGTCTACGATATTGTGGCAAACTTTATGGAGGTAACCATTCCTCTGGCACAACCCGTCATATTCATCGTAACCATCGCCTTCTTTGTCCACTTCATCTGGGCCAGCCGTAAAATTCCTGGCAAACTCCGTGAGCGGAAACGGATGCTGGAACTGGGTCAGAAACTTCAGAAATCCCGGGAGGGATGGCAGCAGGATCCAAAATCTGATATCAAATTGAGAACCCACTTTGAAACCTCCTTGTGGATTACCCAGGTGCGTACAGGTATGATCGTTTTAGCTGCCGGTTCCTTCCATTTGGTGCTGGTCACCTGGAATTTGTTTTCGGATATGGGTTATCTTGGACAAGCCCACGGATTTAATGCAGACCTGACTGTTGCCAGAATGAGTAGTGGTCTCTGGATTCTCTACTCAGTACTCATGGCCTCTGTCGTCGCCCACATGGCGATTGGGGTTTATCGACTCCTGGTCAAGTGGCTGGCCGACACCTGGTTTGTGCGAAATTACGCCAAAGCATTTTTCTATCTATTATTTACTTTTTATATCGTGCTGGGGACGATCACCATCGTTACTGCTTCCGGCGCATGGGAAGGACTACTCTCATGAGAACCTTAATTAGCGATGTCCTGGTTATTGGGGCTGGCCTGGCAGGCGAACGAGCTGCTATCGCCAGTGCTCATGCTGGTCTTGATGTAACCATGCTCTCCCTGGTCCCGCCACGGAGAAGTCACTCTGCTGCAGCTCAAGGTGGCATGCAGGCTTCACTGGGCAACTCTGTCAAGGGCAAGGGCGACAATCCAACGATTCATTGGCTGGATACCGTCAAAGGCTCAGACTGGGGGGCAGATCAGGAAGTCGCCCGCATCTTTGCCGATAATGCTCCCATCGCCATGCGTGAAATGGCCCATTTTGGCGTGCCCTGGAACCGTGTTGAAGGCGGCCCCCGGGATGTATATATCAAAGGCAAAAAAACAACCATTGTAGAAGACCATGAAAAAGAAGGGCTCATTACTGCCCGTGATTTTGGTGGAACGGCCAAATGGCGTACCTGCTATACTGCTGACGGAACGGGTCATACTGTCCTGTATGCCATGGATAACCTGGCGGTTCAGCTGGACATCACCATTCATGATAGAATGGAAGCCCTGAGTCTCATTCACGAAGATGGAGCCTGTATTGGCGCCGTGGTGCGCTCCCTGAGAGACGGCGAAATTCTGACCTATCTGGCGAAAGCGACTGTCATTGCTACGGGAGGTTATGGTCGATTATATGGTGAGTCTACCAATGCCATTATCAACGAAGGGACCGGATCAGCCATCGCTCTGCAAACGGGTCTCGTTCCCCTGGGGAATATGGAAGCCGTGCAATTTCATCCCACTGGAATCGTTCCCACGGATATTCTGGTCACTGAAGGCTGTCGTGGCGACGGAGGACTCCTGCTGGATGTGGATGAATATCGCTTCATGCCCGAGTACGAACCTGACAAACAGGAACTGGCTTCCCGTGATGTGGTCTCTCGTCGCATGAAAGAGCACATGCTCAAGGGGAAAGGCGTCCAATCACCCTATGGTGAACATCTCTGGCTGGATCTGCGTCATCTTGGTGAAGAACATCTTACCACCAAGTTGCGGGAAGTCTACGATATTTGTATGTACTTTATCGGCGTGAATCCTATTAAAGAACTCATACCTGTCCGACCCACACAACATTACTCCATGGGCGGTATCCGCGTCAATAAGGATGGCATGGCTTACGGAATGAAAGGCTTGTTTGCTCTGGGTGAAGTCGCTTGTTGGGATATGCACGGTTTTAATCGCCTCGGTGGAAATTCGCTGGCCGAAACCGTGGTTGCAGGTATGGTAGTAGGTCGGAAGGTTGCTGCCTACGCCAAAACAGCAGAACTCAATGCAAATGTTTCACTGGCTGAAACCTTTGCCAAAGAACAAGTCGATAAGATTGACCATCTCCTGAATAATTCTGGGACTGAAAATGTCTTTGCCCTAAAAGATGAAATTGGACAACTTCTGACAGCGCATGCTCATATTTTCAGGACAGGTGAAGGACTTGAAAAAGCAGTCAAAGGACTCAAAGCAATTCTTGGTCGGGTTAACAATGTCAAAGTATCCTCCACCGCACCAGGTATGAATCCTGAATTATCTCAAGCCCTGCGTATTGAGGGTATGGCCAAACAGGCCTATATCATTGCCAAGGGAGCGCTGTTGCGTACGGAATCTCGAGGCGCGCATACTCGGGAGGACTATCCTGCCAGAGACGATAAAAACTGGTTGAACCGCACCCTGGCAAGCTGGCCGGCAGGTGCTGATGAACCCGAATTTAACTATGAACCGGTGGGTCCCCTTGATCTCCCACCTGGTGATCGTGGCTATGGTGGCGGACAAATGATTCCCATGGATCTGAGTTTGGAAGAATACAATGCCAAGGTCGATGCCGCGCAAAAAGCGCTGGGAAAACAAGCGACAAGTGAACCCATTGGAGTTAGTCTTCCTAAAGAAGCCTGGCGTGAAGAATCACCCTATAAGGATGCAAAATAATGGCCCGCAAACTGACATTTAAAATATTCAGATATAACCCTACCAAAGAGAATGATGAGCCGCATATTGATACCTTTGAACTGGAGGAAACGCCTCGTTTAAACCTGTTCACAGCACTGCATCTCATTAGAGAAAAACAAGCTCCAGATTTAATGTATGATTTTGTATGCCGTGCCGGTATCTGTGGATCATGCGCCATGATGATCAATGGTCGTCCCACACTGGCCTGTCGAACACTCACTTCTGATCTGGCAGATACCATTGAATTGTATCCCCTGCCCTTCTTTAAGCTCCTCGGTGATCTTTCCGTGGATACGGGTGTCTGGTTCCACGATATGGCGAAGCGCCTGGAATCCTGGATACATACTACCAAGGAATTTGATCCCACCGCTGTAGAAGAGCGCATGGACAATGCCACAGCCAATAAAATCTATGAGTCTGAACGTTGTATCGAATGCGGTTGTTGTGTAGCCGCCTGCGCAACGGCCCAGGTTTATCCTGATTTTCTTGGAGCGGCAGGCTTGAATCGAATTGGTCGGTTCATGTTTGATCCCCGGGATACGCGAGGAGAACAGGAATGGTTTGAATTGGTCTCAACTGATATTGGTGTGTTCGGCTGTATCGGGATGATGGCCTGTGACGATGTCTGTCCCAAGGATCTGCCGCTTCTGGAGGTCTTCTCATATATTCGTCGTAAGATGAATTCCGGTGTGAAGGTCGCCGTAAAAGAAATGGATCTCGCTTAACAATTCTCAATATATAGTAAAAAAAGAGCCGGCTTGACCCGGCTCTTTTTTTTTGCTTAGAAAAGTTACTTAAGTCTGTACCCGGGTCACTTGCTTCTCAAATTTATCACTCAATGACGAATTGTTTCAAGGGGGGAAACCCATTGAATTCGACAGCGCTATAACTCGTGGTATAAGCCCCTGTAGAAAACCAGTAAAGCCGATCTCCAATCTCGAGATTCAAAGGCAAACTGTATTTATCATCCTCATACAGAATATCCATCCCATCGCAGGTAGGGCCTGCCAGAATGGCTTCTTCAATCTCGCCGCTCTTTTCTGTGTAGATAGGATATTTGATTGATTCTCCCATGGTTTCAATAAGACCGGAAAACATGCCTACATCCGTGAAGATCCAACGGTAAAGAGAGGTCTGACTTTTACGGGATATCAGAACAATCTCACTGACCAGGATACCGGCATTAGCACATATGGAACGACCGGGTTCCAGAATAATTTCAGGCAGATTCTGACCAAAATCCTCTTCGAGAAAGCGAATGATCTCGCTGGCATAAATCTCAAGCTCGTGGGTGCGGGACAGGTAATTGGCTGGCAGACCACCACCCAGATTGATCATTTTCAAGATGATCCCTTTTTCCTTACGAACCCGATCGAATATGGTTTTCATTTTACCGATGGCCGCATCCCAGGCCGCGATGTCCCGTTGTTGGGAACCCACATGAAATGAAAGTCCATACGGCTCCAATCCGAGCTCCTGGGCCAGTCCCAACAATTCGATGCCCATTTCCACCTGACATCCAAATTTTCGCGACAATGGCCAATCAGCTGTTTGACTGCCCTCAGTAAGAATGCGAACATAGATTTTAGCACCGGGGGCTTCCTGGGCGATATTCCGCAAGTCAGCTTCAGAGTCTGTGGCAAAGAGACGAATCCCCTTTTGAAAAAAATAGCGGATATCCCGACTTTTTTTGATAGTATTTCCATAGCTGCAGCGCTCGGGTTCTACTCCCAACCCCAGTACCTTATCCAGTTCATAGATAGATGCTACATCGAAATTGGAACCCGCATCTCCCAGCATTGCCAAAATCCGGATGTCCGGATTTGCTTTTACAGCGTAATGTACACGAGCGAAGGGGAAGGCTTTGACCAGCTCCTGGTACTGCTGTTGAACAATACGATTGTCAATGATAACAAAGGGAGTTTCCAGTGTATCAGCATATTCCTTGATGCGGGCAAAGCTGTCAACACTGTAGTAGTCCTCAATACGAACATTATTTTCAGGCATAACTCTCCATTGTTAGGCAATTTAAAATTGCTGGTTAAAAAACCGACAGCCTGGTTCGCTCCACTGATACAGCAACTGACTGTCAGACTTATTTTCTTCTTGAGAGATCAAGGTTTGCCTTTGTCTGCTTTCTTCTCATTTTTTTCGTTGCGCTTTCCCTTGCGGGTCTCCCGGGTGAAAGGGGACCGGAGCTTATTTGAGGAACATAAGTTTGGTCACCTGGCGTGAATGTTCAGCTTCCAGCACTGCCAGATAGATACCGCTAGGGCTTGATTGCCCCTCAAATGACAAAGCATTCCAGCTTATTGAAGAAACGCCAGGTCCGATACTCCCCTCAATCAGGGTTTCGACCAGGGACCCAGTCAGATCAAAGATTTTTAAGCTGACATACGCCGTCGCAGCAAGCTCAAAGCTCAAGGTCGTTGAAGGGTTGAATGGATTTGGATAAGCTGGATGCAGGATCATGCCTTCAGGGATGGTTTTACTTTCCTGTACGCTTACCATGTTGAGGTTCTCAAAATAGTTAAAGGTCCCCTCATAATTCCCCACCGTCAAATCCAGATCACCATCCCCATTGAGATCAGCCAGGGCAGGTGTGGCATTCTGTCCAAAAGTAAACTCTGACAATGAATCTGGATATTCGATCCAGACCGTATTCTCATAGCTGAAAAGTGTAACATCTCGGAAACCTTCCCCCACCAGCATATCCAAGTTGCCATCCAGATTGATATCACCCAGGGTCAAAACGGCATTGCTACCTACATCCAGACCGTTGAAGAGGGAAGCATCCTCAGTCCAAACAGCATCCAGGGGTGTGCCAGTGTTTTCAAAAAAGGAAATTTGCCCGTCCTCCCTGCCGACCCACAAGTCCAGATCCCCATCCAGATCCAAATCATAGAGGCGAGGGCTGGACCACCCTCCTACATTGATTCCGGTGAATTCAGTCGATTCGAAGACAAAACTAGCCCCTGTATTTCTATGGTAATAAAGATTGCCGCTAAGATCTCCAACGACGAGATCAATCTCACCATCTGCATCCAGGTCACCGGCTGCGACTGCCGAGTAAATAGAGTGATCAATACTACTGAAACGACTATGGTTTGGCGTCCAGGCTGGTCCTGAGGCGTTGCCCGTATTTTCATAATATTTGATGTCCCCCATTTGACTACCACTCAGCAGATCCAGGTCTCCATCATCATCAAAATCAATAAAGACCGGGTTGCTGGCGCCGCCAACATCGATGACGCCGCCGAAAAGTGAAGTCACTTCAGACCAGGTAGCCTGAGTCAGGGATCCTGTATTGCGGTAATATTTGAGCGGACCAGATGCCGTTCCATGGACCAGGTCCTGTTTGCCGTCACCCGTCAGGTCTACCAGGCAGGGCGAATTCCAATAGGTGGAGGCTCCGAGTCCGGAAAATTGTGAATCCAGTCGATTCCAGTTCCACTGGCTTGGGCTCCCTGTGTTTTGATAATAATAAAAGCCATATCCATCACGACCAACCAGGAGATCAATGTCACCATCAGCATCGAAATCCGAAAACCAGGGGTAGGCATATAAACCCACATCAAACCAGTTTTCTTGCGTTCCTCCTGTAAAAACAGGAGCACTCGTAGTACCATAATTCTGATAATAATGGATGGCTCCTGATTCACTGAGACCAATGACCAGATCCAGATCGCCATCATTATCCATATCTGCAAAATGGGGAACCGGATTGGCGCTGAGAGCTAAACCATCAAAGAATCCATCAACTTTTTCAAACACAGCCAATTCAGCAGTTCCAGTGTTTTCATACCACTGCAGACCCAAGTAACCACCACTGATAAAATCAAGATCACCATCTGCATCAAGGTCGACACAAACCCCTACTTCACAGTCCAATTCCTGAACCGGGGCAAACAGATCATCACCAACCTGGAACTGCGGAGAAGTCAGTGACCCGGTATTTTCAAGATAGAGGGGTGGACCACTGATGTTTCCCAGTATCATATCCATATCCTGGTCATTATCCAGATCGGCGAAGCGAGGCTGCGAAAAGGGTAATGAAGGAATCCCGCTGGGGTTAAAGATATCGTCATTTTGCTGCCACATTTGTGCCTGACAGACACCTGCAGTCATAATAAACAGGATGATAAGATTTGTTAGTTTGAACATGTTGACCCCTTAATAAATATGATGAAATCTATGGGCGCCAAGCCTGAAAACAAGTAACAAGGAGCGCTCATTGCACAAATATTCAACCAGGTTGAAGCCAGGGGGTGGTCCTATTTAAACGTTGAGGCTTTGACCAACAGTTCTTCCCACTCTTCGCTCCATTGAGAATCAATGGTGATGCCCCCGCCTGATCCCAAGGTCAAGTTATGGCCTTGCTGAACCAGGGTTCGAATAGCAATATTAAAACTAAAGTCGCCCTGGGGATGAAAATATCCCATGCACCCGGTATAGATTCCCCTTGAGGCTGTTTCCAGCTCATCAATTATTTCCATGGCGTGTTTTTTGGGACAACCTGTAATGGATCCACCGGGCAACATGGAAATGAGGGCATCAACGGGTTTAAGATCTTGCCTGAGGCGTCCTGAAATTCTGGAATAGGTGTGCCATACGCGGGGAAGTTTCCGAATATCCTTAACAGCCTCAAGAGAAATGCTGCCGACTTCGCTGACCTTCCCCAGGTCATTCCGCAGGAGATCCGTTATCATGAAAAGCTCAGCCTGTTCTTTTTCACTGGCCATCAGATTCTGCTTTTGAGCGTCATCTTCCTCCTGGGTTTTCCCTCGGGGGCGCGTACCCTTAATAGGTTCCGTCGTTAAAACACCCTGTCTGTGATGAAGAAATAACTCCGGCGAAAGTGAATGAATTTTCAATTCATCAATTTCCATGGCCATGGCGTAGGCAGCCGGGTGCTTGTTCAGCATGGCCGCATATGAAATGGGATCTTTGCTTGTCCCCATCAGCTGCTGGGTGAAGTTGAGCTGATAAAAATCTCCTGCTCTTATGTAATCCTGAATGCGAGCAATGCGTTGTTTATAGCTTGATTCCGAGATGCTGGCGGTGAATTCCATGGAAGCTGAACAGTCCAGGTTCACGTCGTCGTTTGAAGCCGCTACTTCAGCCATATCAATAGCACTAAAGCCCACATACTTCGGCTTGGTTTGAACGAATTCCACCCATTTATCATAGGCCTGGATGACAGCCAATGGAACCTGCCTGGCGTGCCTGGATTTCACTCCCTGTAAGGCCATACCCAGATCATAGCTGAGATATCCGCTGCATAATTTTTTACGATGTAAGCTTAGGAAAGCCAGGAAGGCTGGCATTTGATCCATCTCCTGGAGTACAAAGATTGAGCAGGGCTCAAAGGCCAGAAGATCACGCCACAGAGCGCTACCTTCACCGTCCGTTCGAAAACGATGGCTGTTTTCCACAGAAACTTTGGCCCAGAGTTGCTCTTTGCTCATTTTAGAATGCCAGAAATTTTTGGATAATTTTATTACCTGTGTTCATCATCAAGAATGATTCTGGATGGAACTGCAATCCAAAAAGGGGCAAGCTTTTATGCTCGATGGACATGATATCTCCGGTTGCATCATGAGAAGTTGCCTGGAAACCTTCCGGCACAGCATCAATCACCAGAGAGTGATATCGTGCCACTTCAAAAGAAGGGTCCAGATCGGCCATAATTCTCGAGCCCTGTGTGGTGATCGTGGTTGTTTTCCCATAAACCAGTCGTTGAGCAGGAATAACAGCTTGACCAAAGGCCACGGCCAGACACTGGTGTCCCAGACAGATTCCCAGCATGGGGATGCTTTCAGAGAAGGTCTTGATGACCGGAATACAAATGCCTGAGTCGGCTGGCGTCTTTGGTCCCGGACTTAGAATGATCCGCTCAGGCTTCAGCGCAGCAATGGCCCCCAGTGCCAGAGCATCATTCTTCACCACCCTTACTTCCTGCGCGAAACTTGATACCTGTTGGTAGAGGTTATAGGTAAAAAAATCGTAGTTACCAATGAGCAGGATCAATGCTTGATCTCCTGAGACATTAGTTTGTTTTCGCCCCCAACCTTTTCATTCTTTCCAGCCGTTCTGCTTCATTGTTTTGTAGCC
>JAIPGJ010000076.1 GCA_021736185.1 Fidelibacterota bacterium
GCCCCAATAAAAAGCAGGGTAAAAGCTGCAATGATGACATACCAGCCTTTTTGAACATGGAGACGATAACGTTCTCCCAGAACCACCAGGAAGACCAGTAATGCCAAAGAAGCAAATAAAAAGAGCAGCTCTGCCAGCATCAACATATGGAGTGGATCCGCTTTATTTATCCCTACCAATCATACGCTCAACCATTTCAATCAGAGCGTTGAAGTCCACAATTGGTTTCGTAAAGTATTCATCAAAGCCCTTGTTCATATATTTTTCCCGATCACCCACCATAGCGTGGGCAGTCAAGGCAATAACCGGTAAATGCTTCAATCGATCATCCAGGCGCATCGATTCCAACACGGCCACGCCATCCATACGGGGAAGTGAGATATCCAATAGAACCAGATCGACATTGGCATCGGCTAATCCGGCCAGCGCGTCAATACCGCTTTCATAACTAACCGTCTCATATAGGGAGTTTAAAATGGCTTCTACCAACATGAGATTATCTGGATTGTCTTCGACGATAGCTATACGTTTCATAATTTTCCCATGACTCCTCGTAGATATTCCTGAAAAGTGATTTGTGCTGACAATGCCTCTGATAGCAGGCTTTTTAGGGGGGCGGGGTTTTCTTCCATGGCAGATTTTTCCAGCAATTTCGCCAGCTCAGACACTTTCTTTCCCCCCAGATTCCCGGCACTTGAGATCAGAGAATGGGCGGCGCTTCGGATCTTGGCAAAATCATTTGCAGCTATTCCTGTTGAAATTGCGTCAAGCAAATCAGCTCCGCGGACCAGGTACATATCAATAAGTTCCATAGCCAGCTTGGTCCCTCCAAGCTCTACCAGGCGTGAGAGGAACAATGGATCTATATCACCTGAATTATCTAATTCTATCATAGGATCGGTCAATATTCCACGCTAAGCATTGAATTAAGCATTAATCAAAGTAATATACTTTAAAAAAAGCATATGCATAATATTAGGATAAACTTATGACTGGCTTTAAAAAGGATGAATGTCTATAGATTGATGGCAACCCAACTAGAATCCACAAGTTGTTCTCCTGACCAGGCTCCATTGTTTAGTGCAAGTTGACCGATTTTAGCCAGGTCTCTTGGTTTCAAATGCACGCCGTGGGCGCCCATGCTGGTGCCTTGAATATCCTGGCCCCAATAATAGTCCTGTATTGAAGATGAAAAACAGGCTCAAAACTGTTCTTTGCGTCCTTGATATTTTCATTTCGTCGTACACTCAACGCCTTAATTATTTACAGGTGGGTCATCATTTTCTGACTCCAATAATCCATTTTCTGCAAGGTATTGATGGGTGGATTCCAAAAGGCTGCTTTCAACGGACACCAATAATTCAATAAGCTCGAGGTGGGCGTTATTCATTTCTTCATCGGTGAGTTCTTTTCCCAGGGCAACTGCCATACTCTGGGTTTCCATATATTGTTTGATAAAAATCCCACTAAAATCCTTATATATTTTTTGTATGGAATAGATCTGGGCGATTTCAAACAATTTGTCATACTCGATATATGCTGATATACCGCTGTTCTGCATCATCCCCCAGGCTGTTTCCTGCAGCTGTAATCCAGGCACAAAACTTAGCGTAGTGTCATCCTCAGTATGTTCCTTGATGATCTCAAGTACTTTTTGGTTGCGTGGATGGAGAATATTGAGGATATCATTGTTACTAAATAATTCCTTTTGGACATTGCTAATGGCAATCTCCACCCTCTGATTATTTTCGCGATCTTCATTCCATTGGTCAACTCCCAGGGCAACCAAAACACCCAATATGATTGAAATCATTTCGTAGGCATATTTGCCAAAATTGGTCTTCTTTATCCAACTCATTTTTCAACTCCTACATGCTTTCTTTCAATCCACAACAAATCAAATCCCGTGATGCCGCTGGGATTTATCAGAAAAATAGTCTTTTTAGTAATATGAGACTATTCGCCCCTCACGGGATCCTCAAAGCCCAACCAGATATTAAAATATTTCGATTGTTCCGGGGTCATATCCCTCATGATTTTCAATTGATGGGAAACTTTGGCTTCCCGGTATCTGATCACATCGCTGAGTGTAACATCATTTGAATCCCTCTCAACCGCGAAGCTAACCTGCATCCCCTCAGGGAGAGGCTCGCCAAAATCATCAAAATAATTATCAAGATAGATATTTCTATCTACCTTGTCCCCAGCTTTAAAGCCGATCTCATCCTTTTTTTTGACCTTTTTTACAACGCGTTTTGAGCTGACGCCAATTTTAGAAAATACCACACCGTTATCGTTTATCGGATGGCGAGGCAGCAACTTTTCTGCATCATTTTCGTAAATGACACCGACATGATCAAGAATTTCTGCATATGGCAGAGGTTCACGCCCTTCTACATATTTGGTGAAGAAACTCCTGAGATCTGGGTGCACTTTTTCGGTAAATAAATCGAATACTTGCTCTTCAGCCATAGCTCTATCAGGACCATATTCATCAATTAGTTCATACATGACATCAATAAGGCGCTTTTTACCTTGAGTGAGTCGAATAATCTCAATATCCAGTAGCATACCCATGACAGCACCGCGCTGATAGACCTGATTGTATTGTTTCTTATAAGGTTTATCAAGAACGCTACTGGCCATTTCAGTGAAACTCATTTTTTCGAGAGGGAATTTTTCACCATTTCTAATTTTTCTTTGCATCCGTTTAAGCAGAAAATCCTTGGGGCTAGTTAGCCCCCCGTTCACTTGTATAATCTCTGACATGTACTCTGTCACACCTTCATATAACCACAAGTGTTTTGAAAGGACTGGCTCGGAATAATCCCAATTCTGGATGGGTTCAGTTCGCAAGTTAAGGGGGGTTAAGATGTGCATAAACTCGTGGATGGACATATCATCAATGTTCTCGGCGATGACATCTGTGTAGCTGGAGCCGGGATCAGACAGGTAATAAAATGACGATTTATTGTGCTCTAGTGCCCCACCTATGGGAAGACCACTGCGTAGCACATAGACGAGTCCTTTGAGCAATAAAAAGCGTTGGTTATCTAAAATTTTTCCCAGGTCGCGCTCATCAGCGTAATAGATGAGAAAGGCATACTCTTCGGCTGGGAGTGTATCAAGATAGGATTCAATTGCCTGCATGGATGGGCGCAGCGATTTTTTAATGGTAAGAGCTCGCTCCTTATCATCTGATTCATGTGCATATCCGATGAGAACATGAGTATTGTTTATGGAAAAACTGGTCGTGTCAGGTTTGGCAAACAGGATCGGACTATCAATAAGTTCATGGTAATCCAGGGTTGAGATGGAGGCCTCCCCTGGCGAGTTGGAGGTCTGTTCTAAGACGGTCATGGCATAGAGTTGCTCAGGAAAACTATAGTGCATGTCTATTGCCTGCCTCTCCTGCCCATGAAAGTATCCAAAGACGCCACCAGCATTAATGGCAAAAACTCGATCCTGAATGATGCCTGTTCCTGCCATAGGCCAGATGGTCTTCCAAGTTTTGCTGCCCCAGGTAGCACTTACCCAATATGTGATGCTTTTGATATTGCTGGCAGGTGTGATGATAAATGTGTTTTTGCCCTTTTTCTTGACCTGAAGCGTCTTCCCTTGTTGATCAAAAGCTTTAAAATCATGAATATATTTTCCATAATTGGCTTCAGCATAGGTTCCTGGAATCATCCAGGGAAAATGGTACACCAGCGTATCCTGGCTGAAATCTTCACATAATAATTCGACCTGGAAGCGGTGTTTTTCAATGGCATTTAAATCAATACGATAATTGTATTTCCGTTCAATGCCTCCAGCGTTGGTGCTGGAAAGCAACAACACAACGAGGACCAGATGAATGCTGCCATTCCTGAGTTGACGAAATACGTTTCCAGACATAATAAGCCGCTCCCCTTGCTGAATTGCTGTGAGTAAATTGTTCTATCAAGCATATTTATGCTGGATAGATAAGGTTGCCAAGCATCTTTTTCGGATCATCTTAGAAATTCTGGAGAAGACCAAAATGTCGCACGTATTGCCATTTATCACCTTGAGAAGTCTTCATCAATCATTGAAAAGTCTCAATTATTACCTATTTTTATCATGAATGGGGTGGCTTATTATGGAAGTGCTGGAAAACATTCAATATAGGGATACAAAACAATGACTGACATTGCAGAGATAAACCAAACTGAGAAAGTTGATCCAGGCACTCAGCAAGATATTATCCATACCCTGCGCACCGCACAACAACACCAGGTGACCTTGAGCATGATCGCTGACCAGAAGGCGAATATTATTATTGGATTTGCTTTAATCTTCTTCTCTGTTATTCAATCGCAAATGTTTTCTTCTGAATTTACCAATGACGCCTATTTTTTCCCTTTGAGTGCCCTGGCTCTGACTGTCTTTATTTCCTTTTTCCTGGCTATTATGGTCGTATTACCCAGGTTCAAAAGAGGGCATGTCTATACCCAACCCTCGCAAATGCCCAACCCACTATTCTTTGGTTTTTTCGCCTCTTTCACCCAGACAGAGTATACAGATTACATGATGGCTACAGTAAATAATAATGAAGCGGCGCGACGACTTTTAGTCCAGGATTTGTATCAGATTGGAGTTGTTTTAAAAAAGAAATATGAGCTTCTCAGGTTCAGCTATTTATCCCTGGCCATTGGGGCACTTCTTTCAGTCATCATTCTGGTCATCAAGCTGCTGCTCGCATAATTTGAGAGAACTGTCCGGATCATTGCGTTGATCTCAGATATTATCACCTCCCCCAGCCAGCATTATTTCAACATCCAATGCTAAAATAACTATTTCCTAAGTTTCAAGCAGAACCGGGACCTTTTACCCAGGATATAGGCTTCTCCTTATCCATTTTCTTTTCATCCTGAAAATCTGCCAGGGTTTTTACCCTTCTGGAGTGGTGATTTAAGGAGTTCCTACATCGCAATTATATAGCTTAATGCCCCTCATAGGCATCCTCTTCCATCTTTTCCCCCACTATTCATCGAAATAAGGGGAATCCTGATCCCATATAAGGAATTCCCTTATAGCTCAAACACTCACCGATTGTAACATAGTCCTGACAAAAAAATGCAGTTGGAGATTTAGAGATGAACACAATAATAAAGAAACCTTTTAGTAAGTTTTCAAAAGTGCGTGCCGGTTTTTCAAGCATGGTAGATGGTTTTTCCTTGGTTGAATTTGTGATTGTCATCGTTATCGCAGCTCTCTCGTCTGCAATTGCATTTCCCATTGTGAGTTCAAATGAAACGAAAGCCAGGTTATGTGAAGCTGATGCAAATCTGACCCATCTGCGAACTCAATTACGTATATACTATAGCAAAAATGGTGAATATCCCATTGAAGCCGCTGGAATGAGTGTGGTAGGTGCCAGCTGGAATAATATCAAATCCGGCGAATTGGTCGGGAAATATTTCTCTGATACCGCTTATAGCTATCTGAGCGCAGAGGGATTGGACTTCACAATCACTTGTGCCAGGGGTCAAGTTCTCGATTCAGATCGTATACTGAATCACGCTGGTATATTCAGCGGTGGTCTCTAGTCCGACTCATGCTGAGTGAAAGGCGATTGAATTCGGCTTTTCATCTCTCATCTATTAAAATCGGTATCTCTTGTCCAATACAGGAATAAGGGATACCGATCTGCTTTTACCAAGCCCATCTACTATGGTTCAGAAATTCTTTTTAGACTTCATCCAAGCTTAAAAAACAAGGGCTTTCTCCAGACCAATTACGGTATTCCCTCATATATGAAAATATCCACTGTGATAACATGTCTCCATGATTCGAACGCATTAGGGAGAACGGAACATGCAAGTCGCCGTTTTGATAATCTTTCTCGTTTTCAGCTATAGTGGTGTGGTTATCCTGAATGTTTCATCTCTATCAAGTGCTAGTTCAGTTGAGACTGTCAACAATATCAAACTGCAAGATGTTATAGATTCTTCCATTCACGAACCCCTCTGGCGCTTGAATAATGGTCCTGACATTTCTGAAAACGGGGTAATTCCCAAGCGATTAGTAGGGAAACCCTCATATCTAAAAACCATACTTTACTTAAAATACTCCATGAACGAATCGCAAAAGGAGTATTCATCATGTTAATCGCCATCATAATGGTTTTCGTAGTTTTCTCATTTACAGGCGTTGCCGTGCTGAATGTCGCCTACCTGTCCAGTTCAGCTTCTTCGGAAACCGTTCAAAATATCAAACTCCAATATCAAATGGAATCCAGGATCAATGAAGCGTTATGGCGAATCAATATAGGAACCGATTCACTGGTGAACTCTATCACTGACGGAGCGATAACCATGTGGGATCCACAGCTCAGTATTCTCTCAGTGGGTATTGATAATTTTAATATGGAGGCTGAAATCCTTCTAGACTTATCTGAGAATACACCCTTTCACCGGGCAATCGCCTCAGACAACCCAATCAATACAAACGGATATTCCACAACGGCTGAAGAAGAACACGCAGTGAGTGAATTTGATGTTATCCCAACTGTTGATTATGAGTATTTCCTGCTCAATAGTCCAATCATTCACTATGGAAATCAAGAAGCATGGTCAGAGGCTTCCATGGCAACTGAAGGCATCCATATCTTTCTGGGAAATAATTTGGAGATTAGTGGTTTGGATTTGGAAAACAGCACCCTGGTTTTTCTTGGCACTAATATCCTATTCAGCAGTGATAACCTCATTAAAGCTCCCATCCCAGAAGATGGTGCTGATGCGGTCCCCGCACTCGTACTGCTTAATGCTTATACTCTTTTCACTCTTCAGGAAGGTACACAGATTGAAGGAGCGATTTATTGTGCGGGTCAATTGAATATTCATAATTCCACACTCACCGGACCTATTGTTTCCAGCTCAGTCACATTAGCAGATGATATAAATTTCATCGATGGCGATCATCAGGAATATTATCGTTGGAACAAGGGCTTTGGAAACAAGGATGATTATGATTGGCCAAAGCATGTGAATCGCTGGAGAACCAGCAAGTGGGGAAAAATTCTCTCTTAGTTCTTATTAGTCATAAAAAATTAAAGACTAACCTCAATCCTCCTACTGTTGGTGATGATTGGGGTTAGTTCTTTTATAGAGCACCACATCCTTCCATCTTACCATGTTTTATTATCCAGTAAATAGCCTTTTGCTCTACCCGCTATATTGATTGGTTAGCAGATTGTTCAAGCCATGCCCTGCACCGAGGATGATTTCAATGTGGAAATGACAGCTCCCCTGTTCATATTACTTTATTTGATTCACCAGGTTCGCATCATCCCCTTGAAAGCTAGAAAACCACTCTAGCATAGCCAGAAGTGCAGGTATACCCGCCGTTGAATGGTTTGCACCAGGAATCCCTACTAATTCGAGGTCGGTAGCACCATTTGCTCTCAGATTTTCCGCAGTAATTTCAGCAATGACGTAGGGTACGGTTTCATCAGCCATGCCATGATAAAGTCTGGCAGGTGTGATGGGACTCCAGTCCAGGAGACTGTTCTCTTTGAAAGCCGAAGTATAATCCGTCTCCGTGCCATCCAGATAACTCAATCTAAAATCAGGGGAAATCAAGTCTGTCATACTTTGTGGTAGCTGACCGTTGATCTCAAAGAAGGAGCTAGACCCATCATAATAATGCTTCACTTGCTCATCATAGGGTGCCTGAAAAACATTTCCCAGATTATTAAATTCATAGATTTCATCATAAGCAACCAACAAGAAACCAATATAGGCAGGCCAAAGAGCGGACTCCTCGCTAAGAACCACAGTAGCTATTTCGTATAGATCATAGGGACCGGCCATAGGTGCAGACGCAGTGAGCACAAATTCATCTGAGAATTCAGTTTCCAAGGTCCTCTGGGTAGCCAGGCAGGCATATCCTCCTTCGGAATATCCCGTGAGAAAGAGCTGCTCATTCAGTAAAATGCTGTTTTCAGCACAGTAAACTTCTGCCGCTCTAATCATATCGATGGTTGCGTTCACGAGGGATTCTGCATGCAAATATGGATGTAATTCCCGAGAATCTCCAAACCCTGCGAAATCAGGAACCAGGGTGACATAACCCTGACTGGCAGTAAGCAGTGCCGACATGCCTGCAGAAGAGTTCATGGGGTTCACTGAAGCGACCTCGCCACGCTTGGTTACCGTACCGTGTCCTATATTCAACAAAGGGTGCGTGGTTTCATCCAGGGGGTAAATAAGGGCTCCAGACAGCGATCTGAGCTCACCATCCAGATCTGGGGATAGATAATTGAGTTTGACGGCTCGTAGCGAATTTACTGCATTTCCTGGATTCTCAAGACCAATACCCTGGAGTATGACCTGGATATCAGCGGAGCTATATTCTTGAATCTGTGTGGCTGCGATTAGATCACCGGCCACGCCATGTTCAGTTTTTGATTCCGGCTGGTCACAGGTCTGGAATAGGAAAACACTGAGTAATGCCATCGCAAGTCTGAATTGTCTATGATTATTGATAAGACTCTCTCCTTCAGATTATGGTGGCGAAGCGGCAGAATATATTGAAACCCCTATCATTTGCTTTCATACTGTTCTTTGAATGGACTTATTTGGAGATGAGTGGTTCAATACTCATAAAAAACTGACTAGGACCGTTCCTGAAAAGAGGAACGACTATCATCGCCTGGCGACCCATCCAGATCGTGGTTTAATAGCTCCGGTGAAAAGGCTGTGGAAATTCACCTCTAAACCTTAAAGAAAGATGAACTGGAAAGCCCCTATATAGCAAGAAGCTCCCTAACCGCATTGTCTTTTTCACACGGGGTGTAGGAAGACGTGGGCACATTTTTCCTTTTGGCCATTTGAGAAGTATGATTTTCCGACTTACTAAATAGAATTTTAAACTAAGTTGAACTGGCCTCACGCAGGTGAATGACCTGGTGGGTTTAACGGAATCATAAAACTAAAAAGAAGCTCTTGCGGGAAAATCAAATCATGGATCAGAAAAAGAATCGCGCTATCATCACTCTTCTATTTATCGGTGTTCTCATGGGAGCCCTGGATATCTCCATCGTCGGTCCGGCCCTGCCCTCCATCGAATTATCCCTGGGTATTCATGGTCAGTATCTGGGGTGGATATTCTCCATCTACGTTTTGATGAATCTCATCGGTGTTTCGCTTTTTGCTCGTCTCTCTGATATTCATGGCCGACGATACATCTATATGCTCGCCCTGGCCATCTTCGGTTTGGGATCACTGTGGGTGGCACTCTCGCATCAATTTAGCAGTCTCCTCGTTGGTCGAGCTATCCAGGGTTTCGGAGCCAGTGGTATTTTTCCTGTCGCTTCAGCACTGGTGGGTGATATCTATCCCCCGGAGAAACGGGGACAGATTCTGGGTATCATTGGTGCCGTCTTTGGACTCGCCTTCCTCATGGGGCCCTTTATCGCTGGTGTCTTACTCAAATATTATTCCTGGAATGTGCTGTTTCTCATCAATATTCCAGTAACTCTGGTGTTGATTTATTTCAGCCGAAAACTCATCCCTTCCATCCCTTCCAAAAAGATCGGAGGCATCGATTGGACGGGGATCATTTCACTAGGTGTCTTCCTGGTCTCCCTGACCTACGGATTGAATACATTAGCGGGGCTTACTTCAGGCGATCCTGTGACAATCGCCGCATTTTCTCTGGCCCTGGTATCTGCTGTCATATTAGTCAGAACTGAGAGCAGAACTCCCTTTCCCATTATCGAATTGGGGTTTTTCAATAACCGGCAGATTCTTATTGCCGGCATACTGGCGATTGGAACAGGCGCCATGCAGGCTTGTTTTGTATTTATTCCAAAATTCGTCGTTGAGAACTTCCACGTGGCTGCTTCAACCGCCAGTTTCATGTTGACACCCTTTGTTCTGGCAACCGCAGTAGGTTCCCCCATTTTCGGGAAAATGATTGATCGCTATGGGGTGAAAAAGATAGTGATCGTGGGTTTGATGTTCTGTGCAGCAGGATTTCTGCTGCTTTCCGCTTCTGGTTCGAACAGGTTGTTCTACTATACCAGTGGGGTGTTTGTGGGTTTGGGGATGTCGGTCCTCTCGGGAAGTTCACTGCGCTATATCATTCTAAACAACACGTCCGCGGAAGCCCGGGCCACATCTCAGGGGATGTTGACCATTCTCATCAGTCTGGGACAACTTGTTGCCACTGCCCTCATCGGTCTGGTGATCAGCCGTCTTAGCCAGGGTCAGATTTATGTTTCCATTTTTTCAACCACGGGAACCCTGATGTTGCTGCTGTTGGTACTGGCCTTCTGGCTTCACGGGGGTCCGGTTTCAAAGACTGAAAGTTAAGCCAGGCACATTCTCAACTTATTTTGGCAGTGAAGTCCAAAACGGTCTGGGTGCAGTTTTAAAAATCCTTCGAAATATGAACAGACACTCCTGGGGATTGGTTGCGTCTGTTGAAAGCCTTGTGGTTTAGATAGGCTTCTTTTTCGCCAGCTTATCCTGGGCTTTCTTGGACTTTTCGTCATGTTTCTTGGTGTCTTGTTTTTTATTCTTGTCTCTATCCTTTTTACCGCCTTTGTCGCCCATGGGTTTGTCCTTTACGGTTCGTTGTTCACCTATTCGCAAGGCGTTACATCGCCTTGCTGCGAGCCATCTTGGCTAACTCTCTATGTAAGAAAAGACTATCCCAAAATGTCCTTTAAGTTACATGGAATATCTAGGCTTATAAGTTTATTTTTAACAGTAATTTCGGCCAACAAGAAATTAACCAGGTATCCCTTGGTTTGTCTTGAACCCAAGGGACAATTGGGAATGCGAATGATAAAAGCCCCTCTGTTAAGATGATTTGAGGACTACCGTTGATTTTGGATCTTCCAGCAGAAAGTCTCTGGCATTTTCTGTGATCCGGGAAATTTCCTGCTGGTTAGGTATCGATGCCACGCCGTTCTAACAGGGTCCCCTCAGCGACATATAGTTTGACCAGGGCGTTTAGATAAGCTACCACTGCTCGGGCCTCTTCCAACTGACTGGCTGTATAATCACGCTGCACTTGCAATACCAGGATGTTGGTTGTCTTCCCCACTCTGAATTTTTCCTGCTCAGCTGCCAGTTTGACTTCCTGCAGTTTCCGGGTGACCTGTGTAGCTTGAACCTGTTGTCTGGTTCTCACAACCTCGACGTAGCTTGATCGAATTTCCAGTGCCACCAGTCTTTCCATATTTTCCACAGCAATTTCCTGCAATTGTCTGGAAACATGGGCTGCTTGATATGTGGCCGAGGCTTGGCGATTGCGAAGGGCAAATTCGAGATTTACGCCTCCCTGAAGCTGGGAAAAGGGGCTGTTCAACTCCGGGACTGCCGCACCCATTGTCTCAGCATAGGTCGTGCGTCCCAAAGAGATGAAAATGTCCAGTTTGGGGAGCATTCCATTCCGGGTTTGCCTTACCGACAGATCCTCCTGTTGCAGTGCCAACCTGGCCTGGATCAAATCCGGCCTGAACTTCATGCCGAGGGTTTCGTGGACTGTCACGGGATCCAGACTATCCTCAGGAATGACTGGCAGATCACTTGGCAGAGGCTGATGCGACCAAAGCGCTTTGGTATCGGGATAAATGAGGTATATAAAGTGGAGTCTGGCTTGTTCGTGGCGACTTTTTGCATCAATAAGTTGGCTTTTTCTGAGGGCCAGCTCTGCTGAAACAGCCGCCAGTTCCAGATCGGCTAATTTTCCCACATTAACCCGTTCCTGGGTTTCCAGGAGTTGCTGCTCTGCCAGCTGTAAAGATTTCTTCTGAATTTTCAGTTCTTCAGCCGTGAGGTATAGAATCCAGTATGCCGTTTCGATATCAGCAGTAACCGCTTCGACGACCCCTTTCAGTTCTGACACTGAAAGTTCCAGATCCAGCTCTGCCTTGCGAATAGTAGCTAAATTTGGCCCGAAACCGACCCCCTGCAGCAGGGATTGAGTCACGGTGAGGTTTACATTTCCCGCATATTGGTCAGTATAAAGATTCGAGACGGAGCCACTTATTCCTGTGGATAATTCAATATTTGTCCCACTGGGAAGCAACTGTGAAAGGCCAAGATTTATGGATGTGGTCGTATCCTTGATATCAAACGGATTGGCCGAGGATCCCAGGCGTCGCTGGGATTGAGATTGGCCCCGCTGTACCCCTGCATTCAGTTGTAGATCATAACGAACTTTTTGCAGTTTAATTTCCAAGGCTTTGAGGCTGGGAAATAAATTCTGCACACGCAAATGAGGATGATTGTCCAAGCCCAGGAGGATGGCTGATTCCAGATCGATGAGCACTGAATCGCTGCCATGATAGCCTTCACTGGCTGGCGTGTCAGGCGGATTGGCCCAGAGGCAGGCC
>JAIPGJ010000077.1 GCA_021736185.1 Fidelibacterota bacterium
GGAGGATCCTACAACTGACACAACTGTCACACCAAAGCCAAAACTGGCAATGATCATTAGGCTGGTGATGACTAGTAAGCTTTTACGCATATTTCCCTCCACATGCACGTGGTTGATTTTCAGTTAATCTAATTTATCAACCGAACGATGACCTTGATTCCTATCACAGTCCAGTTCATTCACTAAACAAGTTGAAAAATAATGCCCTCCAAGGGTGATACAAACCTTATTTGCCCGAGTCGTTCCTGTAACTAAATTGTTAGTGATCAAGCTTTTCACTCTATTTACCATGACATTTTTTGTATTTGAGACCCGATCCGCAGGGGCATGGATCATTTCTTCCAATTTTTTCTTCCACTTGAATAGGTTTCGGCTTCTGTGGAGGGCCTGGCTGAGCTGCATTTTGACTTCCGCTCCCCCCCCCTTGTGGTAAGGCATTCAGAAAACCCATATTTGAAGTCTCGGCGTGCTGGGAAGATAAATTTCTGGCTCGGCCCATTCGCTTTTCTCGTTCGTCTACGATACGGGCATGGAAAAAGAGTTTGAGAACTTCTCGATCGATGAGGTCGAGCATTTTAACAAAAAGTTGATAGCCTTCCTTTTTATACTCAATAAGAGGATCTTTTTGACCCACGGCTCGAAGGTTGATCCCCTCCTTCATCTGATCCATCTCATAGAGATGTTCGCGCCACTTCTCATCCACAACCCGTAGATATACAAATTGTTGAAGTCGTTTAAAATTCTCAGTGCTGCCAGTTATCTCAGCCTTTTTATCATAGGAATTCCAGAGCAGTTTACTGACCAGTTCACGCAACTTGTCCGTATCAAGATCAAGGCCTGGAGCATCGGGCATTTGAACCAAGGCAGTGGATGCGAGATCTGCCTGTAAGCCACTCCAATCCCAGCTCCCCACATCACTTTCGAGACCTGTATATTTTTCTACTACGGTATCAACATAATTCTCAATGACTTCCCGGTACTCTTCTTTGGGGTCAAGACCATCCAGGGCAGCCTGTCTTCGATCGTACACAACTTCGCGCTGCTGATTCATGACATTGTCATACTCCAGCAGATGCTTGCGAATACTGTAATTCCGGGCTTCGACCTTTTTCTGGGCTCGTTCCACAGCTTTGGTGACCATACCCGCTTCAATGACTTCACCCTCTTGCAGGCCAAGTCGATCCATGACGCTGGCGACTCGGTCAGAACTGAACAGACGCATCAAATCATCTTCAAGACTCAGATAGAAGAGGGAGCCACCGGGATCACCTTGCCTCCCGGAACGACCTCGGAGTTGGAGATCGATTCGACGAGATTCATGACGCTCGGTACCTAAAATCTTCAGGCCACCAAGTTCCTTTACCCCAGGACCCAGTTTTATATCCGTTCCACGACCAGCCATATTGGTTGCGATGGTAACAGCATGGGCCTGCCCAGCTCGCGCCACAACTTCAGCCTCGCGACCATGTTGCTTGGCATTGAGCACGTTGTGTGGAATTTTGAGTCGTTTGAGCATGCGCGAAAGTGTTTCAGACACCTCAACTGTAATGGTTCCAACCAGGACAGGTTGACCAGATTTATGTGAGGCAATAATCTGTTCAATGACCCCATTAAATTTTTCTCGGCGGGTTTTGTAGATTCGATCATTTTCATCAACGCGCACTACAGGACGATGGGTGGGTACCTCCACCACGCCAAGTTTATAAATATTAAAAAATTCTTCAGCTTCCGTCATCGCTGTTCCGGTCATGCCAGATAATTTTTTATAAAGACGGAAATAATTTTGCAGGGTAATCGTGGCCAGCGTTTGACTCTCTTTTTCAATCCGGACTTTTTCTTTTGCTTCCAGAGCCTGGTGAAGACCATCACTGTAGCGACGTCCGTGCATGATGCGACCGGTAAATTCATCGACGATCATGACCTTGCCCTCTTGCACCACATAGTCCACATCCTTTTCGAAAAGGGAATAAGCCTTAAGCAGCTGACTTAAATTGTGGATGGTATCAGAGCGCTCCCCGTGGAGGGCATAGAGTTTTTCTTTCTCTTCGTTCAATTCCTGTATGGAAAGCTCGCCATCACTTTCCAGGTCATTTAACAGAGTGGGAAGATCCGGGATTACAAATCTATCAGGATCACCGGGTGAGAGGGCTTCCCGTCCTTTATCCGTGAGATCCACGCTGTTCTGTTTCTCTTCGATAACGAAGTACAGCTCTTCATCAATCTCAGGCATGCGTTTATCGCGGAGATAATCATTTTCTATACGTTGCTCAAGTTTCTTGATACCCTGTTCCTGGTAGAGCTTCTGGAGGCGACGGTGTTTGGGACTTCCGCGTCGGGCTTGAAGGATAAGTTCCCCGGCCTCGTACTCCAGATTGGGATCTTGTAGTTTTTCCTCGGCCTTGGCCAGAATGGAATTGACCAGTGTGGTCTGACGTCGCATAAGGGCATCAACCAGAGGTCGCAAATCTGTATAGCGTTGCGCAATGGTGGACTCCACCGTTCCCGAAATGATCAGAGGGGTTCGAGCCTCATCAATCAACACACTATCGACCTCATCGACAATGGCGTAATAGTGTCCTCGTTGAACCTGGTCCTGTTTGGCGATGGACATATTGTCACGGAGATAATCAAAGCCAAACTCGCTGTTGATACCGTAGGTCACATCACAATTGTACATTTCCTGGCGTTTCGGCGGATCCATCTGATTCAGAATCACTCCCACGCTCAGCCCCACATATTTGAGGAGGGCACCCATCCACTGAGAGTCACGTTCGGCGAGATAGTCATTGACGGTAATGATATGAACACCTTTCCCAACCAGGGCGTTGAGATAGATGGGCATGGTGGCTACAAGGGTTTTTCCTTCACCTGTCTTCATTTCTGAAATCTTGCCCTGATGGAGTACGATGGCACCGATGAGCTGGACATCATATGGAATCATATCCCAGGTTAATTCCTGGCCGGTGACCTGGATGGGCTGATCCATGAGGAGGGTTGCGCCCCTCTTAACCACGGCAAAGGCTTCCGGTAGAATGTCGGACAAGATTTCTTGTTCCCGATCATAGACAGCTTCTTGAATGACCTTGAGATCTTTGCCTTCGCTTTCAAGTCTGGACTCCAGTTCAGAAATGTCTTCTGCAATCCGTTTTTTAAAAGCTTCCGTTTTAGAGATCAAGGTCTCCTGAGTGGCTTCTGCAAGCGCTTCATATTGTTCATTGATCTGGGCGACCAGAGGAAGCAGCTGCTTGGTCTCACGATCAGAGCTGGTTCCAAATAAACTTGTAAATATTTTACTAATCATGGCGCTAAAATAACTTCCTCGGAGGGTTTGTGAAGTGCTTTATTGTATCCGTTCAACGGAAATTGCCAGGTTGCTATTGCTATCATATTTCACAAAGTATCCAGAAATTGAGGACATCTGGAGCGCTCGGAATATGCTGCTGTTTTCCATTGTCAATTTTTGTTGCATAATTAGTTTTACTCCACTACGGCAAAAATGATTCGGGGGTTTTGAGTGTTAAGCATTTCAAATATTGCCAGCTCCACGTATTCCAGAGTCCATCCGCTGGATGGTAAATCTGGTGGTTTCCGATTTATTTTGATATTGCTGCTCACACTCTCCTCCACACCTGCAAAAGATGTCCCCGTCCTCTTTAACCATCTCACTGTGGACGATGGGCTTTCCCAGAATACCTGTCTGGCAATTCTTGAAGATAGTCAGGGATTCATGTGGGTTGGTACCCGAGGCGGGGGCTTGACCATCCCCGGTCTAGGTTACACGGGCCGGGGCCTCCTGAATATTTATTGATTTTGAAGGATAAAAAAAAGCGTGTCTCCTGGTCCCGTCGAAGGGAGGAAGACACGCTTTTTGGGTTTATTCCAAAATAATGATCTTTAAAGCATAGTCATTTTGCCTGCAGACAGAGCATCATTGAGTATGGCATCCAGGATACCATTCACAAAACTGCTGCTCTCCTCAGTGCTGAACACCTTGGCGATTTCAATGGCTTCGGAGATGGACACCTTGGGTGGAATATCTTTAAAATAAAAGAATTCTGTCAGGGCCATTCTGAGTATCAATCGATCAATCAGGGCAATGCGGGTCAGGTCCCAGTTTCTGGATTTACTGGCAATAAGTGCATCGAATTCCTGTCGATGAGCCATAATCCCATTTACCAGATCACGGGCAAATTTGAGCAAATCATCAGATAATTCACTGTTCTCTGCCAGGAGGTTAAAGGTTTGATCCAGGTCATCGTTTTGAATCTCATGGGCATAAGAGACCTGAACGACAAATTCCCGGGCTCGGCGTCTTTCTTGCATGAACTGAGGCCTGATCCTTTCTACGCGTTAACTAAATTTTCGAAAACAGGCGATTGCCTGAACGGTGCATCTGTTTCAGGCGTCCAAGTTTCCGAATTCGTTCTTCAGCAAGGGTATCGGCAGCATCCATGGTGGGAATGTTTTCATCCTGTGAACGCTGAAAGATTTCCTGAAGAATGTTATAGATGTGATTGACTCGATTATATGATCGTTTCTCGTTATACCCTTCAAACTCACCATAAACATTGATGACACCACCCGCATTGATGGCATAATCCGGCGCATAGAGGATACCTCGATCAAGGAGGATTTTTCCGTGCTTGTCATAATCAGAAAGCACATTGTTGGCGGCACCGGCAACCACCTGGCATTTCAATCGATCAATGGTGTCATCATTGACCACAGAACCCAATGCACAGGGAGCGAATACATCCATTCCCACGTCATAGATTTCATCAGGGGCAACACCTGAGACATTTTTAAATTTAAGCATCTCCTGGACGCGTTCTTCCTTGATGTCAGTAACAATGACTTTTGCCCCAGCCTTTGATAAATGCTCTACCAGATAAATTCCCACGTGTCCCAAACCCTGTACAG
This sequence comes from Fidelibacterota bacterium, assembly GCA_021736185.1. Lineage (GTDB taxonomy): Bacteria > Fidelibacterota > UBA8477 > UBA8477 > JABMPR01 > JABMPR01. The sequence continues at coordinate 4,921 of JAIPGJ010000077.1, forward strand.
CAATTGTTTTGCCTTCCAGACTATCTGAGCCCCAGGTCTTGTTCGCTGCGGCTTTGATGCCAACAAAAGTTCCATACGCAGTGAAAGGTGAAGGGTCGCCAGAACCACCCATCTCTGGACTGAGCCCGGCTACATATTCAGTCTCTTCATGTACCCACTCCATCATCTGAGGTGTGGTATTTACATCTTCAGCAGCCACATAGCGGCCACCCAGACTGTCTACCAGTCGACCAAAGGCGCGAAAAGCAGCTTCATTGCCAATATCTCTTACGCGGCCAATAATGACGGACTTCCCACCACCCAGGTTTAATCCCGCCAACGCAGATTTATAGGTCATTCCTTCAGATAGCCTGAGCACATCTCGCAAAGCTGCGGCTTCATCATCGTAATTCCAGACGCGACAACCCCCGAGGGCTGGTCCTAAACTTGTATTGTGAATCGCAATAATCGCCTTGAGACCCGTCTCATCATCCTGTGCAAAAACAACTTGTTCGTGGTGGTTCAATGCTGGTGCATCAAAAAATCCCATTTCTCATTTCTCCTTTTACAATTCTATAAGTACTAATCTGCCAGAAGATGTCTACTGATGACCAATCTCTGAATTTCATTGGTCCCTTCGTAGATCTGTGTAATCTTCGCATCACGCATCATGCGCTCCACTTCAAATTCACGGATAAATCCATACCCCCCATGAATCTGAACAGCTTCAGTTGCAACATACATAGCCGTATCAGCGGCATACATCTTGGCCATGGAGGCTTTTTCCCCGATGGTCTTTCCTTTATCCTTTAACCAGGCTGCTCGATATACTAGCAGGCGAGAGGCATCTACTCTGGTGGCCATATCAGCCAGTTTAAATCCAATACCTTGAAACATTCCTATGGGCTTGCCAAACTGCTCCCGTTCCTTGGCGTATTGTATTGATCTCTCTAAAGCACCCTGAGCAATCCCCAGTGCCTGGGCAGCAATTCCAATACGACCTACATCCAGAGTAGCCAGAGCGATTTTGAAGCCCTCCCCCTCTTTTCCGATGAGGTTTTCAGCAGGAATGCGGCAATTTTCAAAGATCAATTCGCTGGTATCAGAACCGCGAATACCAAGTTTATCTTCTTTCTTACCCGTGGTAAATCCAGCCAATCCTTTTTCAACGACAAAAGCTGAGATCCCTTTATAACCAGCATCCTTGTCGGTTTTGGCAAATACAATGACAAAATCTGAACTGATACCATTTGTCACCCAATTTTTCACTCCGTTGAGAACGTATGAATCACCATCTCGAGTGGCGGTGGTCAACATCGCCTTGGCGTCGGAACCTGATTGAGGTTCACTGAGCGAATAGGCACCGAGTTTTTCTCCACTTGAAGTGAGGGGTAAATATTTATTTTTCAGATATTCGGAACCGAATTTAAGAATCGGATTTGAGAAGAGGGAGTTGTTGACCGACATAATCACGCAGGTCGAGGCATCTACACGGGCAATTTCTTCGAGGGTAATAGCATAGCTCAGCGCGTCCATTTCGGTACCGCCGTAAACTTCAGGAACCTGCATACCCATAAAGCCCAATTCACCCAGTTTCCGGATCACTTCGGTGGGGAATTCAGCTTTCTCATCCCGCTCCATGACTCCGGGCTTAATCTCTGCCTCGGCAAAATCGCGGATGGTTTCTCTGACCATCTTTTGTTCTTCAGTGAGTTCAAAATTCATATTTTTCCCAATCTCTAATATAGTTTGTCTTGCTGAGCCTGTCGAAGTATGACAAACTCTAGCATTACTGTCTATCCTTCGACGAGCTCAGGATGACGCAATCTGATAGTGTTGATGTAATACTGTTTTGCTTAAGTATATGCATAGAACCCCTGTCCTGTTTTACGTCCAAGTTCTCCAGCTGCCACCATACGTTTCAGGAGAGGACAAGGCCTGTATTTGGGGTCGCCCAAACCCGCATGGAGCACCTCCAGAATGGATAAACAAACATCCAGTCCAATGAGGTCCGCCAGTGTCAGGGGTCCCATAGGATGAGCCAAACCTAAATGCATAATTTCATCGATAGCCTCTTTGGTGGCTACACCTTCCATGAGGGCAAAAATAGCTTCATTAATCATGGGCATAATGATGCGATTGGCCACAAATCCGGGATAATCATTGGCTTCCACCGGTGTTTTTCCCAGGGCATTGCAAAGTTCCACAGTGGTAGCAACAGTCTCATCACTACAAACATGGCCACGGATAATTTCCACCAATTTCATGACTGGGACTGGATTCATAAAATGCATACCAATCACTTTGTCTGGTCGTTTGGTTTGTGCGGCAATTTCTGTAATGGAAATGGATGAGGTATTGGTGCTCAGAATCACATGCGGCTTTACATTCGCATCCAGGTCTTTAAATAGCTTAAACTTGGTGGTTTTGTTTTCAGTTGCCGCCTCAACGACAAAATCACAATCTGCCAGGTGATGGAGACCCGTGTTAGGACTGATGCGAGAAAGGGTTGCCAGCTTCTCCGCTTTGGTGATAAGTTCTTTTTTTAGCTGACGATCCAGATTTTTTGTAATAGCCAGCATTCCGCGGTCAAGAAAATCCTCATTAATATCAATCAGGGTAACCGTATAACCAGATTGAGCAAAAACATGAGCAATCCCATTTCCCATGGTTCCCGAACCAATCACACCAACAGTACGAATACTCATTTTATGTTTCCCTTAAATGCGTTCCACAATCAGCGCTGAAGCTTCGCCACCACCGATGCAAAGGGTGGCCAGACCAAAATGGGCTTGTCGGGCTTCCATGGCGTGCAAGAGTGTGGTCAGAATCCTGGCGCCGGATGCACCGATGGGATGGCCCAGGGATACCGCTCCCCCATTGACATTCACTTTAGTATGGGGAATATTGAGTTCATCCATGGCCACCATCGTCACCACTGAGAAGGCTTCATTAATTTCAAACAAATCGATCTCACCCAGTGTCATACCCGCTTTTTTGAGCACCTCCGTAATGGCTTTCACCGGCGCTGTGGTAAACCATTCTGGTGCCTGGGCTGCCGAGGCCTGGGCGATCACACGAGCCATGGGTTTGAGGCCCCGTTTTTCTGCTTCACCTTCACGCATGAGGACCAGTGCCGCAGCTCCGTCATTAATTTTAGATGCATTGGCTGCAGTGATGGTACCATCTTTGGCAAAAGCAGGCCTCAACTTAAGCATTTTTTCAAAATTACCCCGCCCTGGCTCTTCATCCGTATCAAAAATGACTGGATCACCTTTGCGTTGAGGAATTTCAACGGCTGCGATTTCATTTTTAAATGCCCCCGATTTTTGGGCGGCTTGTGCCCGAAGATAGCTTTCCCTGGCAAATGCATCTTGAGCTTCACGGCTATAATTATATTCTTTAGCACATAATTCACCACTCACACCCATATGAATGTTGTCATAGGCATTCAGGAGTCCATCACGGAGAATGCCATCCACCATTTCTCCATGACCCAATCTTTGGCCATCGCGAGCTCCAGGGAGATAATATGGCACGTTAGACATGCTCTCCATTCCCCCGGCAACTACTACATTGGCATTCCCCACTTCGATGGATTGAGCTGCCAACATGACGGCTTTCAAACCAGAACCACAAACTTTGTTGATGGTGAGACATTCAGTCGTGTCCGGTAATCCAGCATATATGGCGGCTTGTCTGGCAGGTGCCTGTCCCTCGTTGGCGGTAATTACATTACCCATGATAACTTCATCGACATCTTCCACGGATATCTGGCCACTCTCCAGGGCTGCTTTGATGGCTACTGCACCCAGTTTTGTTGCGGAAATGCTAGACAAACCACCTTGAAAGGCACCCACCGGGGTTCTCTTTGCGCTGATAATGGCAACCTTACGAATGGCTCTGACTCTGCTCATGATAATTCCTTACATTTTTCTCAAACCTGGGATTATTCAATTTTAACCTCCTGCAAATTCAATCAGGGACTCATTCCCACAGGACGTAAATTATGTCGCAAATACAAACGTCAAAAATCGTTCCAAACCTGAATATCCTCAAATGGAGGAATGATAAGTTCCCTGGTCAGGACTCTTTCGGCTGCTCGTAGGCTTGAATAATTCGCCTAACCAGTTTATGTCTCACAATATCACCCTCATCAAATTCGACAAATGCGATACCGTCAACCTCTTTCAGGATTCTTACGGCTTGAAGTAAACCAGAATCCTCGTGTTTGGGGAGGTCGATCTGGGTGGGATCACCGGTAATAATAATTTTTGAATTCACGCCCATGCGGGTGAGAAACATTTTCATCTGCATGGGGGTAGTATTTTGGGCTTCATCAAGAATGATAAAGGCATTATCCAGAGTTCTGCCGCGCATATAGGCGAGGGGAACGATTTCAATTGTTTTTTGATCCATGAGGATACGAACTTTATCGTGGGGCATCATATCAAAAAGAGCATCATAAAGCGGTGCCAGATAGGGATCCACTTTTTCCCGCAAATCACCTGGTAGAAAACCCAGACGCTCCCCGGCTTCCACTGCAGGGCGTGTGAGAATAATCTTTTTAACCTCTCGGTTTTTAAGGGCAGAGATCGCAAAGGCTACTGCCATATAGGTCTTGCCAGTACCGGCAGGTCCCAAACCAAACACCATATCATGAGCTGTGGCCGCAGCAAAATATCTTTCCTGTCCGGGTGTTCTGGGTTTAATGACTTCTGACCTGGTGAAGAGGATGACAGAATCAAGACCAGATTCTCCCAATGCTGATTTACCTGTCTGGCTGAGACGGATAATGGTCAACACATCATCTTTATCAATAAATTTTTTGCGGTTCAGCACAGCGATCATTTCGGCAATCACGGTCTCAACCAGGGCAAGTTTGGATTCTTCACCACGAACGATAAGCTCGTCTCCGCGGACATACAGAGCGACCTGCAGCTGATTTTCGATCAATTTTAGATTGTTGTCATTGGCGCCAAGTAATTCAACGGGGTTAACCTCCCGGATTGGAAGGCGTTTTTCGGCAGTAGTTTTCGCAGTTGTCAAACCCATATGGCGGGATCAGATTAATTTGATAGGGCTGGAATTCCAAACAAAAATTGTTGATTCGGCGCATTGATAACAGCTCATATCCTATTTAAAAGCAAGCAGATAAATTACCATAAACCAATTAATAATATTCTCAATATTATCTGGAAGCATCTTCTTGAAAGTCAGAACATTTTCAAATTGCTATTTATACTGAGATTAGTTTATTTTGAAGCATGGTTTAATTCAGATTGGTCTCATTGAGCGAGCTGGGGGTCGGGTTGTAGTATGCTACAATCCTATCAACCACCCATCCCCTGTTAAAATGCTAACCCCGGACTTCGGCTAAAACCTTCCGCATCACCGTAAATTCACCGGGATCATGATCAAAATGGATATAACCCAGGCCAGTACCGCCATGGACGACATCAACGGGACGTTTTTTGCTGGTGAATAATTCCTCGACTACGATTTCTATGGTTTTATCTGGAGAGATAATCTCCAAAGTCTCTCCCACCCTGATTTGATTTTTGATTTCGAATTCCAGCAACTGAGCATAAGCATCCCAGTTGGTGACCATCCCTGCATTCTGATGGGTAAAATCCTGTGAAGAGGGATCCACATAATTCTGACCATATTCCTGGGGATTCTTGGTATAGAATCCAGAAATATATCCTCGATGGGCAATACCAATCAGATCTTCCAGATTTTTTGAGTCAAAGGGTCGATCTGCCAGCATATCATCGATGGCCTTGCGGTAAGAACGGGCTGTCATGGCCGCATAATAGACTGATTTGGTGCGTCCTTCAATTTTGTAGCTGACAATACCGGCGTCTCTCATTTGCTGGAGTAGCTCGATGGAACAAAGATCCTTGGCATTCATCATGTAGGTGCCATGCTCATCTTCTTTCATATCGAAAAACTGTCCGGGGCGTTTGGGCTCTTCCAGAAAATAACCCTCTTCAGGTGGCATATAGGGAGTATCTATTTTTATGATGTCCTGGCTCTCCAATTCCAATAGACTGGGAGATTTCTGGCCAAAATTATAGCCCCAGCGACAGGAGTTTGTGCAGGTTCCCTGATTGGCATCCATATTATTCATATAATTGGTAATCAGGCATCTCCCTGAATAAGCAATACAGATGGCACCATGTACAAAGGCTTCGAGCTCCACATCTGGAACCTTGGCATGGATTTCAGCTATTTCCTTCAGGCTTAATTCTCTGGAAAGAATAATTCTAGTGACACCCTGATCTCTCCAGAAATCAGCGCTGGCCCAATTGGTACAATTGGCCTGAGTGGATAAATGAATATTCATTTGCGGAAATTCTTTGCGGGCAAGGTGGATCAGACCGGGGTCGGCCATGATCATGGCATCCGGTTCATATTGAAGCATACGTTCCATCTCATCCATAAAGCCTTTAATTTTTGAATTGTGGGCATAGATGTTCATGGTGAGATAGAGCTTCTTACCTAGATCGTGGGTATAGGCAATGGCCTCAACCAGTGATTCTTTCCTGAAATCATTTTCCCTGGTTCGTAAAGAAAAGCGGGGTACACCTGCGTAGACAGCATCTGCCCCGTAGGCAAAGGCATATTTTAATTTTTCAAAATTACCGGCTGGCAACAATAATTCTGCCATCATTTTATTCATCGTCGTATTCACTTTGGTATATATTCACAATCCTTAAATAAGCCATGTTGATGCTGAGAATGCAAATACAATATTCTTTTGATCGATATCACTTTTGGGTCTTGAGTCACTTCATCTTATCAGCTCGCTTGGTGGATAAATTGTCTGAGCTATGTCAATATTTGGGCGCACCAAGATTAAAATTATTTCACTCCCGCCGGTATGGATTCCGGATAACCCTGCAGTGCCACTCGAACTCATCTCCCTAAGCTCTAGATATACAACATATTGGGTTATTATATATGATAAACCCTAATGGTTGTGGGCTTCTATGATTCTAGTGGAGTATAACAGATTCCTCACAATTTGGGTGTTGACAGGGAAAAAACAGGAGTCTATCTTGCGCCGTAATGGATGGAGAATATTAGGAAATATATGGAGCTCATCTGGGTACAAAATCCTCGGCGAGCCCATTCATCATGTGATGTCTGTCACAGTCATTGCAATTATCGTATGTCCAATAAAAGGAGGAAAACAAGAAGATGAGTAAACGTTACCTATTTACTGTATTGCTCGTTCTAGTGATGGTTCCAGCTATGGCCCTGGCACAGGGTACAATTACTGGTTCCGTGACTGATGGTACTACAGGTGATGCGCTTCCAGGCGCAAATGTGATCATTGTTGGTCAGCCTTATGGTGGTGCATCAGATTTGTCAGGTGCCTATGTCATTGAAGGCATTCCAGCTGGAAATTATTCCGTCACAGCTTCAGTCAT
>JAIPGJ010000078.1 GCA_021736185.1 Fidelibacterota bacterium
GTTTCGGGGGAAGTCCTGATAGTAATGGTACCCGCGCTTAGCTGTGATATATTTAATATGGCATCCACCGTGGACATGAGACGGTTACTGGAATTGGAAATATATCCGAATATTGCCGCATCTTTTTCATCCACAATTCCGCTATATTTTTGCTTGAATAAGTCAGAGAAACCCAGAATACTGTTCAGAGGTGTGCGGATTTCGTGTGAAATATTAGCAATAAACTGATCCTTGACCTTGTTGGCCCGCTCGGCATGCTGGACTGCTGCCTTGAGTTCTGCATCGATACGCTTGCGGGTTGATATATCCCTGATGATAGCAGTAAAGCAGCGCTTATCCCCGCTAGTCCAGGCCGAAAGTCCCAGTTCTATGGGAAATTCTTTGCCACCCCTGCGTAATGCGGTTGCCTCAAGAGTCTCCCCCACGAGTGTTTCCAGACCACCAGCAGACAAGCCTTTGACCCAGCTTGCATGTGCTGCTTTATGCTGAGCAGAAACTATGCGTTCCAGTGTCTCTCCAATCATCTTGCTTTCATTGTAACCAAAAAGGGTTTCAGCTTCTTTATTCCAACTCAAAATGCATCCTTCATCATCAATGGAAATGATGGCATAGGGTGCGGTTTGAGTAATGGACCGGTTGAATTCTTCACTCCTGCGTAGTTCCATTTCGGCATAATAGGCTTTGCTAATGTCCCAAACCAGGAGGGCAAAAAAGCCTTTCGAGGGTGAAAAAGCCCGGACATCAAAATATTTTTGGGTGTCTTTACTATAACTTACGAAGTTTTTGGACCGCCCTGTCAGCGCTACCTCCCCATAATTCTGAATCCATACATCTTCCACATCGGGGAAGAACTCCCGCACCGTTTTGCCAAGAACCGTTTTTGTGGGAATCCCGGTTTGGACCGTATAGGCATCATTGACAGACAGATGTCGATAGTCATAGGGTTTTCCAGCGTCATCCAGAATGATTTCGCAGAGAGCAAAGCCTTCCGCCATATTACTAAATAGATCTTTGTATCTGGCCTCGCTCCCTTGCAGTTGTTGTTCTGCAATTTTCATGGCTGTGATATCTTGAGTAAAACCAATGGCATGTATGGCCGCGCCCGTGTTATCAAACTCAATTTCAGCCTTCTCGCGCACCCATTTCTCCACATTGTCCAGAAGCAGACGATGTTCAAGGTCGTAAGGTTCCCCCGTCATCGCTTCAGCCCATTTCTGATTGACATATTCGCGGTCATCTGGATGGACCCTGTCAATAAACATTTTAAAATTCCCCACCGTTCCCTCTGGGACCCCAAAAATTCTGCAATTTTCATCGGTCCACACCAGGATGTCGTTTTGTACGTCAAGCTCCCAGCTTCCCATGAGGCCAATTTCCTGAGACTTGTTGAGCAGATACTGTTGTCGCAGGATGACTTGTTCTGCCTTCTTCTGCTCTGAAATGTCGTATTCAGTGGTAAAAATAAGCGGAGGCTTGCCCCCAATATCGATGCGTTGACCATGGATCGCTACATCCAGGGTTGATCCATCTTTCCTGAGTCGGGCCGATTCAAGAAAAACAGGCTTGCCGCTCATGACTGTTGAGAGTCTTTCTTTGAATTTCTTTCTTTCTTCGGCAGGAAATATGGTAATCACTGAAGACCCAATGAGTTCTTCTTTTTCGTATCCCAGAGCATCAAGAAAAGCCTTATTTGCATCAATAATGATGGGTACGCCGCTTTCTGTGTTGGGGTCTGCAATCATACAAAAATTACCTACCTGTTCAAAGAGGGCTCTGAATTTTTCTTCGCTGATTTGTGTTGCAGCTGCTGCCTGCTCACGCTCGGTGATATCCACTCCCAAGCCAACCAAACAGGGGGCTCCATCTACTATGATTTTTTTACCGCTGAATTGGTAGGGTGTTCTCTTGCCGTCCTTAGCAACAAAGCGCCCTTCGACTTGAACTTCACCATGAGTGAACACTCTTTGAATAGCCAATGCAATCGCCTGTTTGTCTGCACCATCAAATAAATCCACTGGGCTGATCTGCACCATCTCTTCTGCGGAACGACCTGTCACCTGTTCAAAATTTGCATTCCAGCGTAAAAATTTTCCTTCCTCGCTTATGAGATAAAACACGCCGGGCAGACTACTAACCAGGGATTCGGAGAACAGCTTTTCGGCAAGCAAAACTTTTTCTGCATGTTTCCGCGCAGTGATATCATGGTTAAGGCTCAGAATGACCATCGACCCACCATAATTTATATATGACGCATTAATCTCTACCTGGATCAAGCTGCCATCCTTGCGTTTTTGAGATATTTCAAACTGCTGGATGAGTCCATCCTCTTGAACCGCTTTTACCCTCTTTTCGCCAAGCGGTATATCGGTTGAGATGTTGGACAATGACATTCCGATAAATTCTTCCCGGGTATATCCATATAAATCGAAGGCCCTCTGATTGGCTTCCACCACCATTTCGTTTTCTGGTTTAAAAAGAATGATTGCATCATGGGCATTATTGAAAAGGCTTCGATAATCTCTCTCAGATTCAGCTAATTGTGCTAAAGCCTGTTTGCTTTCAGTGATGTCCTGGAAAACACAGTAGGTCTGTTGGAAGGAACCGTCAAGCTTATGACCGATACAGCCCTCGAAACTGATATCCAGATAGTGACCATCATGATGTCGGATCTTGAACTCAACATCATGGACATATCCACGCTGCTTGAAGGCCGGGAAATTTTCTTCGAAATGGGACTTCCAATCGGGATGGAGGAAATCTGCATAATACTTGCCAATCACTGCGTCTCGATCATAGCCAAGGGTGGTCAGCCAGGTGGGGTTGACATCCACGAAGCGACCTTCTTCATCCAGGGATTGATAGGACAGGGGCGCATTGTCGTACAGGGCCCGGAATTTCTGTTCGCTCTGCCGCAGGGTGGCAGTTCTTTCGGCTACGATGTCCTCAAGGTTTTGTTTTTCCAGGCGGAGTGCATCTTCAGCGCTTTTTATCCGCAGCATGACCTTGATCTGAGCGATCAACTCTTCTTCATTGATGGGTTTATTCAGAAAGGCGTCGGCTCCAAGCTCCAGTCCCTTGACACGCGCTTTGCTACCCGTCATGATGGCGGTGAGTAAAATAACAGGGATAATTTTTAACTCAGGATCGGACTTGATCAATCGGCAGACTTCATAACCATCCAATCCTGGCATGATGATATCCAATAAAATGACATCAGGGTGCTCAGAACGGGCGAGCTTCATACCTTCCTCTCCTGAAAGGGCGCTGATGACCTGTAATGCAGGCATCAGCCTATGGAGAATAGCCTGAATAACAACCAGGTTATCCGGTTTATCATCAATGGTTAATAATGTGGTCATGTGATTTTCCTTGTGGCGTCGTTTGATTCAGGTAATCCTTTTTTAATTCAAGCATCTCTTTACGTTTTCTTTCAACACATCTATGTCAATGGGTTTGGACAGGCTAATATCGCAACCGGCGGCGAGTATTTCCGCTGTATCCCTGGGCATGGCCCTGCCAGAGATGGCGATGATGGGGATCACTTTCAGATCAGCATGCGCTTTGGCTTTGCGGGCGATCTCATAGCCGTCCATTTTCGGTAGAATCATATCCAGCAGGACCAGATCCGGTGTTTCAGCCTGGAATAGCGCCCAGCCCTGTTCACCATCCCGGGCTTCTAAAAGCCTATAATCATCATCGAGTATGGCTTTTAAGGAAATCAGACTATCCTGATCATCCTCAATAATGAGTATGGTGGGTGATGCTTCAGAAGCATGTCTTTTTTCAGCTTTTCCCACCTGAGCAGCTTGAGTTTCCAGATGAAGCATGGCTCCAATCTTGTTGATCAAGTCTGTTTTGCTCACATCACCTTTGCGAATCAATTCCTGAATATTATTGTAATGCAGCATTCTACGCTCATCTCCAGTGAGACTTTTTGAGCTCAATATGAGAATGGGAACATGGTTGGAGGATTGATTTTGCCGGACACTCCTCAGCACTGCAAAGCCATCCACTCCAGGAAGCATCAAGTCCAGGATGATGCCATCTGGCAAATTGTTTTTGAGGTAATTCAGAGCCTCCTCACCATTTTGGGCGACATCCAAAGTGTAACCTATGGGTTCCAGGATTGATTTCAGCTGAATAATGGCCGGCTCTTGATCCTCAACCACCAACAAGCGGATTGAATCTCTCCCAAGGACCTTCCTGGTTGAAGTCTGGATTGATTCAGCAGGGATTACGACGGGCTCCAGGCTAGCCATCTCCTGAAATTTTATGGGAAGGGTCAAGGTAAAGGTGCTGCCCTCACCCAGTCGACTTTCTGCATCCAATGCACCACCGATTAAATGGGCTGACCGGTTGGCAATGGTTAAGCCCAGTCCTGTCCCCTCATATTGACGACTGGTCGTTCCATCACCCTGTCTGAATTCTTCAAATACGTGAGGGAGGGCTTCCTCTGAGATACCAATCCCCGTGTCCTGAATTGAAATAACCATTTTATCTTTATGGAGTTCCCCATTTATCAGGATTTTCCCCTGATGGGTGAACTTGACAGCATTGCTAATCAGGTTTTGCAGGATACCATGAACCAGCGTTTGATCACTGATGATTTCCTGTAAATCATCGGCTAAATTGACCTCGAGGTTATTTCCGTTTTCATCGGCCAATGGTTTTAGGCTGTCAATAATATCATGGATGAGACCCCTCAAGGAAAAGTTGCTGGTGATCACTTCCATCTGACCGGCTTCAATCTTGGACAGATTCAATATATCATTAATAAGTTTTAAAAGCTGTCGGCCATTGCGCACGATAATTTCCAAATAATTCGATTCGTCCCCGGTCAGACGATCCCGGGTTTGGTCAAGCAACACATTGGAGAGCGCCAGGACGGAATTGAGTGGGGTTCTTAATTCATGGCTCATGTTGGAAAGAAATTCACTTTTTAAGCGATTGGCTTCCTCAACCTGCCGGCGCTGTACATCCAACTCAATATTTTGATCCTGGAGTCGTTCTGTCGTGGTTTCCAGTTCTTCAGTTTGCTCCTGGAGTTCTTCGGTCTGCTGCTGTAGTTCTTCGGATTGTGCTTCCAGCTGTTGGTTGATATGGGAAAGATTTTCTGCCAACACCTGTGTTCGCTGCTCAGCCATCAATTTGGAATAGCTGATATTGATGCTTAACCAGGTTTGCTCCAGGATATCAGAACAGCTGTCACTAAATGGATGAATATTAACCAGGGAAATCAGCGCAATGGTGGTCCCTTCAGCTAATATGGGAATGGTGATGATTTCCCTGGGGATGGCCTTCCCTGAGGTGGTTAAAAAGGTAAATCTGGTATCATCGGGAATATCCCGAAGGTGGACAATTTTTTTCTGGGTAATGGCGGCACCAAATTCGCCCTCGGGATTTTTTGAACTAAAGTTCGGCATAAGATCTGGATTGCCCCCGATGGAGCTTAAATGTTCAAATTCTGAATGGAGTTCATTCAAAATATAGAAACTACTTGAAGTGGCACCGGTGACTTCCATCAGTTGGATGATCAGTTCGGAGGCATATTCCTGGAGGGTGGTGCCAGTAATGAGAATGTCGGATATATTCCTGACACCATTTTGAACCACAACCCGTCTCTGAATTGAATCACTCATGTCATTAATTGACGCTGAAAGAGAGCCCACCTCGTCCTGGGAACTCAATTCAATGCGTTGAGAAAAATCACCCCGAGTAATCTTTGTCGATAATTCTGCCATCTGGACGATGGGTCTGGATATGCTTTTTGCCAGGTAAGTCGCTACAAAATAAATCATTATAGCGGAAATGCCGAATAAGTAAAGGAAATTTGCGATCATCTCCCTGATTGGAGCGTTCAACTCGTATAGATCCTGTTTGCAGACAAAGCCCCAGCCGGTTTCCGGAATATTGGTGTAAGCCGCCAGAACTGGTTCACCGCGGTAATCATTGGTCATGATGATTCCGGTCTTCCCTTGGGAAGCGTATACCGCTGGATCAGCGCTGATTTTAAGGTTTAGGGGAGCATTTTCATGCCAGCGTAATTCGTTTAAGGCGATGGCATTCTTGTCAATCAGGAGCGTTTCTCCCGTGGTTCCCAGGCCGACCCGATCCAGGAGTAAATTGTAGAGGGAGTGGTCCAGATCAAATCTTGCCACCAGAATACCTATAATATGATCACCCCCATGTTTATTGCAAAAAATGGGGATCGAAGATATCATTGAAGGTTTTCCCAAACTCTTTGAATAGAAAATATCTCCGGCAGCAAGTTCACGTGAAACCAGGGGCTCTTTAAAAAAGTCATCTTCCGAGACATCCTTTCCATTCCTGGCCTCATTGGTGGAGAGGAGAATTTTCCCGTTTGATGGATTAATAATGAAAATTTCATTGTAGGCGGAGAAATGTATCAGATAACTATTAATCACTTGCTGGATACTGACCAGACGTTTGTTCAAAACTTGTTCACTGGGCTGATCGTCAAGAATCATTTCAAGAGACTCCAATTCGCTTTCTGCCGACATGGTGTGCATATCGCTATGACGTTCAGCCAACCAGTTTTCCAACTGACTCACTTTCAAATCACGAATGGCCGAGAGTTTCTGAAAGCTTGCTTCTTGTATGGCACTGACCCTCTGCTTATAGGTAATAACCAAGGCAAGCAAAAGGGGCAAGAGCGCGATGATCATGAACCAGAAGGTGATGCGGGTTTTGATGCTCTTGAAAATATCCAGTCTTTTCATTTAGAATTCCTTTGAAGATAGTCAAAAGTCAAAAGTCGAAGGTCGAAGGTCTGAAACCCTTTGAAGCTCGGCCTGCCAATGCTCTCATCAATCAACATATTCACCCCTTATACCCTTATACCCTTTTATACCTTTATACCTTTTAGACTTTCAGACCTTCAGACTTTCGACCAAAGTTCTACTTCCCCTGCAAGGCCTTGATTCGTTTTTCCAGTTCAAAAATTTTAGTTTCCCGACCGACGAAGACCCGCATGGCTCTGTCCAATTCGGCATTTTTTTCTTCAAGCTCCTGGGTTCTTTCCGCCACCAGAACTTCCAATTGTTCCTGGTGTTTTTTCAATTCTTCTTCCATCAGCTTTTTTTCAGTAATATCCTGAAAGGAACCTGAAATGGTAGCCACTTTGTCGTTTTCATAGCTGGGCTTCCCAATGGAGCGCACCCATTTCCGATTTCCTTTCCCAGTGATGACTTCCCACTCCTGGTCATACGAAACACCCTGTTCAATGGCTTTCTTGATAGCCTCATCTGCCATTCCCCGGTATTCAGGGGCGATAATATTTATGCCTGCAGGTACCTCAGGAGCGCCAGCATCGAAGTCTAGCTCCAGAATCCGAAAGGTCTCCTCGGTCCAGGTCTGCTGCATGCTTCCCACATCGAATGAAAAACCACCGAGCTTGGCAACCCTCTGAGCCTGAGCAAGTAAGGTCTGATTTTCCGCCAGCGCTGCAAAGCTCTCTTTGCCGGCTGTGATATCGTGCAAAGTGACAACGAGGTTGCCAGGGATAAATTGAGCGTACAATTCACAAATTTTAACCGACCCATCCTTACAGCTGATGCGATACTCCCCCGTATTGACAGCCTCATTTGAGTTTTGGGCCTTCTCCAGGATAGGTTTCCAGCGCTCAATCACCTCCTGCCGATATTCAGGATCAGGGTAGGCCAGCTGGTACCATTCATCCGTTGTGCCTGGCGTATGGCCAAACAATTTTTGGGCACTTTTACTCCAGAATAAAATATTCTGGTCTTTTTCATCAACCACTGCAACAGGGAAGGGACTATTATCCAGAACGGTTCTGAATTTGCTTTCACTGCTGAAATTTTCTGTATTCGATTTGTGGAGAGACATCTCGCTTTCCAATTTAACGCGCTGCTGCTTTAACTTTTGAATCTCACTTAAAAGTTGGTCTTTCGTCTCTTGCTTACCCGTCATCTTCAACCTCCCTTCCCTGTTGAGCTTGTACCAGCCATTGAGCACGTTCCTCCTTCTCTATCATACTTGTCAGAGTTTTCGGTAAATCCGGCACAAATTGCTTACTTCGTGAAATTTATCCCTCAATTTACCCAGAATTCTTTCGGATTCTCCAAGGATAAGAAACCCGTTTTTATTCAAAGATTGGTAAAGTTTATCAATAATTATTTCCTGAAAATCGGCTTGGAAATAGATGAGGAGATTTCTGCAAAGCACGACATCAAAACCACCATAGATGCTTTCGGATGGTGTCTGGGGCTTATGTCCAAGCATATCAAAAAAGGAAAAATCCACCATGTTTTTTATTTCAGCTTTTAGTTCCAGGCCCCTATCGCTGGCAATAAAGTATTTTTGTAAATATTGATACTTCACATCCAGAACGCTTTTGGTTGAATAAACGCCTGCTCTGGCTGCTTCCAGGGCTTTTTTATCAATATCTGTGGCAAATATGCTGGTTGATATCTGCTGATTTTCCTTCTCAAGATACTCCTTGATGAGTATGGCCATGGAATAGGCTTCCTCACCGCTGGCACAACCAGCACTCCATATCCGCAGTGAAGCATACCTTGATTTTTTCTTTTCAACAAATATTTCTGGCAAAAGCTGATGATTGAAATATTCAAAGGTAAAGGAGTCCCGAAAAAATCGGGTCACGTTGATGGTAAGGGCATCCTGTAGCTCAGTCAGCTCAGTGTTATGTTGCTTTAAGTAGGCGAGATATTCTGGGTATGAGGCTTGCGAGGTTTTTGTCAAGCGACCCTGTAAGCGCCTGATGATCATGGAAGAGTGATTGGCTGAAAAATTCAAGCCGGTTTGCTCTTGGAGGTAATCCAGGATGTGATCAAGCTCTGGTAATTGCAGGTCAGACATGGCTAATTTCTTCCCATAGACTAGCCACAGGGTAAGTCTTCAACCTGAATAAAGCACGATCTGTGGGTTTTGCCATCAAGCTATTACCCCCAGGTTAATACATTTGTTGATATGCTCAATGTAAATATTCGAGCACAGAGTTACCTAAAATTTAAATGAGGCTCAATCACTTCCTAATTAAGTTATTTTCACAATCCGTTACGATCACTCCCTCATAATTATACCATGGCTATGGCTCGGCAAGACTAAGGGCAAAAAAAATGAATTGCAAAGGAGCGTTATGCGCGTTATTATGTTTGCGATGAAGATGAAATAAACACGTGACAAAGGATTTTTAGCGATGAAAAAAGTACTGCTGTTCTCAATTTTACTGGTCGCCGGACTGGCCGGTTCTCAAATACTCCCCGGATTGATCGGCTCAAGCTATGGGGCAATCGCAGAGGCTGTCTCCGTGCTCACCCTGGTTGGACTGGCTTTTATTATGATTCACGTTGGCTATGAATTTGAGTTGGATAAAAACCGACTGGGGAGCTATGGCTGGGATTATGTGGTGGCCATGACCGCTGCCGCCTTCCCCTGGATCTTTGTAACCGTCTATTTTGTCTTTTTCCTCGCGCCGCCTGGAGCGATGATGGGAGAAAACTGGAAGGATGCCCTGGTGCTTTCCAGGTTTGCCGCGCCTACGTCGGCAGGGGTCCTTTTCTCCATGCTGGCTGCTGCCGGGCTCTCCACGACCTGGGTATTTCGTAAGGCACGCATCCTGGCCATCTTTGATGATCTGGATACGGTGTTGTTGATGATCCCCCTGAGTATTCTCATGGTGGGTGCCGCCTGGCAAATGGGAGTCGTGGTCCTCCTGATGGCTGCCCTCATTATCCTGGCCTGGGTGTACCTCCATCGCTGGTCCATTCCTGTCACCTGGCCTTGGGTGCTCTTTTATGCCGTTCTCATCGTCGGTGTTTCTGAGGTAATCTATATTTCCAGTAAACTGATCGACAAGCAGATTCCCATCCATATCGAAATCCTGCTGCCTGCTTTTGTATTGGGAACGATCATGAAGCGACCTGCAGGTGCCAATCCTCACCTGGACGATTCCCGTGAGGGTCACCAGGAAGGTCCTGAGGATGAATCAGAACAAAAGGCATCCAGTATCATTTCCGCCATCTTCATCTTTCTGGTGGGTCTGAACATGCCTCAGGTATTTGGCAACCCCATAGGCGATAGCGGTCCACAGCTGAGCGCTGGAATGATTGCTTTCCACGTTTTGGTCGTCACCATCATCTCAAATTTGGGGAAAATGTTTCCAGCCTTTGTTTATCGGCGCGAAGCCCACTGGAAAGAAAGACTGGCTCTGGCCATCGGGATGTGGCCCAGAGGCGAGGTCGGTGCCGGCATCCTGTTGTTAGCCATTGGCTATGGCATTGGTGGTTCCATGATGACGGTGGCAGCGCTGAGTCTGGTGGTCAACTTATTACTCACCGGCGTATTCATCTGGTTTGTCAAAAGTTTGATTAACTCGGTGCCAAAAGTCGACACGATCGAAGTGTAGGGCAGAGTAGCCAGCATATAGCTTTGTCCTTCACAAAATATCCTCCTCCAAAATAGCCTCTGTTTTGCACAGGGGTTATTTTTTGGGGGGAACATGGTTTTAAGCTTTAGATTCCACAGCATAAGTATCAACCCATAGTCTAACCTGCGTTTCAGTCTAAATATTTTCAGCCAATCCTGGAACCTGTGCTTCTTTTAAGGAGTAAAAATAAATGCTTTTTGTCAGACGTTTGTTGAACTATAAATGATTGGAGGTGTTTGATGAAATCGAACAAATTGCTCCTCATTATTGGTTTGATACTCGTATTGGTCGTCGCCATAGAGGGCTTTTATATTTTCGACCTGCGCCAGCAAATCAAGGATGAGCATGCAACCAGCATGGATTCGTTGAGTTATTCGTTATTTAACAATAATGCGATAGACCGCAATGATGATCCATTCTTGAGCCTATTTACAGATCTGGATAACATGCAAACAGAGATGGATCAACTGTTTGGCAAGTTTTCGCACAACTTTCATGGCAGTCCCTATTTCGACAATGTTTTTGGTGATTTTTCAATGTCACCTGCACTTGACTTTCGGGAGGAAAATGACAAGTATATTGTTGAGGTTGAGCTGCCAGGGGCTGAAAACAGCTCCGTCGATATCAGCGTGGAAAATAATATCCTGAATATTAAAGCTGAAACGAACCAGAATCTGAAAAATGACAAATCCAATTACAAACGGAGTGAACGCTTCACAGGTAAAATGCAGAGATCTCTCACACTGCCGGAAGATGCTGATTCTGACGGGCTCACCAGCCAACTTGAAAATGGGGTTTTAATCATTACCATACCCAAGCAAAGTTGATTTTTTATCTTCTTCCCCAACACTCCGAGTAACAAGAAAGGGACCCACTGGGTCCCTTTCCTATTGCTCTCAAATGAACAATATTTTTACTTAACCTTAACCGCGATCTCCTTGGGGAGTGCCTCTTCCTTTTTGGCGATCGATATGCTCAGTATGCCATCGGTAAAGCTGGCATCGACCTTGTTCGGATCCACATTTTCCGGAAGATACAATGAACGTTCATAACGCCCGTAGGCGATTTCACGATATAAATAATCTCCTTTTTCCTCTTTTTCCTCTTTTTCTTCAGTTTGCTCGCCTTTTACCGAAAGCGTATTATTACTGAAAGAAACTTGAATTTGATCTTTCTTGAATCCAGGCATGGAAAATTTGATTTCGTAACTGGTTTCCAGCTCTTTTGCATCCATTGCTGGTCGCCAGGTACTACTATTTGAATGCATCGGTTCATCGAAGAAAGATCGGAACATGTCATCAACCAAATTGGGCATTCTTGGTCTTGATACTTTTACTAAAGCCATGATTTAACCTCCTTCTTTTTAATTTGTGGCTCACATCATTTGCATTCACTACTTCACGAAAAGTGTGCCATTTGTAAAGCTCTGCCATTATTTCTGATTACACCCGATTTAAATTGCCATATATACAGACAATTGCTCTTGGATGATCGATATTTCATAAATCTCTGCTAAAGTGTCCGCTATTTCTGCTTGGCACAACATTGGTAATAAGGGATGAAAAATTATGTCAGGTCAGTCTGGCAATTATTTTTAACAATAAATGAGAGGAAAAAGCGAAAATGGCAAAATACATTGAGTTTGATCAGGAAGCCCGTTCCAAACTGAAGCGGGGTGTTGATATTCTGGCCAACGCTGTCAAAGTAACCCTGGGACCCAAGGGTCGTAACGTGGTGATTGACAAGAAGTTTGGTGCACCAACTATTACCAAGGATGGTGTGACAGTAGCCAAAGAAATTGAACTGGAAGATCCACGGGAGAACATGGGCGCCCAGATGGTTCGGGAAGTTGCCTCCAAGACATCAGACATTGCCGGTGATGGAACCACAACCGCTAC
>JAIPGJ010000079.1 GCA_021736185.1 Fidelibacterota bacterium
CCCAGCCCAATTTACGATTTGTCCAACAGGATATTCTGGCTGAAAATGCCCTTCATGTTCTGGGTAATGATTATGACATTATTATTCTCAGGGATGTCATTGAACATATTCCCTTGAAAATCAAGCATGAGTTTATGGCCGCTCTGAGGCAGTTCACCTCCTCAGAAGGAATAATTTTAATGACCTTCCCGCCCTTTTATTCTCCTTTTGGACTGCACCAACAGACCTTCCTGAAGTCCCGCTTGAAAAAACTTCCCTATCTGGGTTGGCTTCCTGGATTGATTCTTGATTATTTACTCAAAATAGCTGGTGAATCCGATACTGCCCGGTCCAACATCAGGGAAATCCGGGAGTGCAGAATGACCCTGCGTAGATTCAGAAAGATGACCAGCAAGCTTCACTATTCCATTGAGAATGAAAAATACTATCTGATCCGTCCTTCTCATGAGCTTCGTTATGGATGGAAAACAAGAGAGTCGCGACTCGCCAGAGTCCCTGTCCTGAGAGAGATATTCATTTTGGGTTCGGTTTATAAATTGTCCCTAAACAAGCATTAATGTCTCTGTCATACATAATAAAGTTAGAATGAAAATTCATATGAATCCTGCATGTCTGGTTGAGTCTAATCCCTGGTTGGACTTGAGCAGCGGGGCTGAAATTCTACTGCATCAAAAATGAATGAAACTCATTGCCCACCCCTGGTCGGCCGTCTATCTTCCGCGGCTTTAGGTCAATCCCATATATTACTGTTATTAGTAATGTATAGCTAAAGGGATTTCACAGAGCATATAGTCGACAAGGTAGAAAAGTGGAGTTATGTTAGAACAGCTGTCACAAAATCTGGAAGGCATTTTTAAGAAACTTCGCGGTCAAGGGAAGTTGTCTGAAGCCAATATTTCAGATGCCATGCGTGAAGTTCGCCGAGCCCTGCTTGAAGCAGATGTCAACTATAAAGTCGTTCGAACATTCATCAACTCCGTAAAGGAAAAAACTCTCGGTTCTGAGGTCCTGCGTTCTATCACGCCAGGACAACAAATCGTGAAGATCATCCATGAAGAATTGATCGTCCTTCTCGGAGAGAAAACAGTAGATCTTGAACTTTCCGGGAATCCAGCCATCATCCTCTTGGTGGGTCTTCAAGGTTCAGGAAAAACGACCACAGCAGCAAAACTGGCACGAAATATACGGAAAAGCGGTCGACAGCCACTACTGGTGGCTTGCGATGTTTACCGTCCTGCAGCCATAACCCAGCTTCAGGTGCTTGGAAAACAACTGGATATTCCTGTCTATGCAGATGAAGGAAATCAGGACGTGGTCCAGATTGCCCAGGCTGCCATCAGAGAATCGGTGCGTTATCCTGCCAATGTTGTGATTGTTGATACTGCGGGTCGGCTGCATGTTGATGCTGACATGATGGATGAAATCAAACGACTGCAACAGGCACTGAAGCCTGCAGAGACTTTGTTCGTGGCGGACGCCATGACAGGACAGGATGCTGTAAAAGCAGCCGGGACCTTTGCAGAAACAGTGGATCTTACTGGTGTAATCCTCACCAAGCTCGATGGTGATGCCCGTGGTGGTGCAGCTTTGTCTGTACGTGAAGTCACTGGCAAACCCATCAAATATATTGGTGTGGGTGAGCATTTGGACAAACTGGAAGTTTTTCACCCAGACCGTATGGCTGGTCGAATTTTAGGAATGGGAGATATCGTCTCCCTTGTGGAAAAAGCCCAGCAGGATATCGACGTCGAAGAGGCTGCCAAACTCGAAGAAAAAATGCTTAAAAACACCTTCGATCTGGAGGATTTTAAGCAACAGTTGAAACAGCTGAAATCCATGGGACCACTGGGCGATTTACTGTCTATGATCCCTGGTGCAAAGGGAATAAAAGATGTTGATATTGATGAAAAAAGGTTGACTAGGATTGAAGCAATTATTAACTCTATGACCCTTGTCGAAAGACACCGTCCGCAGATACTGGATGGGAGTCGCAGAAAAAGAATCGCAAGAGGATCTGGAACAAAGGTTCAAGATGTGAACCAGTTGATGAAACAGTTCCAGTCAATGCGGAAGATGATGAAGAAATTTGGAAAAATGAATAAAAGGCAGCTAATGAAAAATCTGCCTATGGGATTTTAAGGAGAACACCTTTTGGCTGTTAAAATCAGACTGAAGCGAATGGGTAAAAAGAAGCAACCATTTTATCGAATTGTTGTTGCTGATTCACGTGCCCCTCGTGACGGAAGATCTATCGAAAAAATTGGACATTATAACCCGGTTCCAGATCCAGCAGAGCTTGTCATCGATGAAGAGCGTCTGTTTCATTGGATGGGTCAGGGGGCTAAGCCCAGTGATACAGTGTTTAGCTTATTACGTGGTCGCGGACTTACTCTTAAATACGAGTTGATGAGCCGTAACGCAGATGAAGCTACCATTAGCAAAGAGATGCATAAATGGGAACTTGCCCGAGATGATCGTGGCAAAAAAGTAGCCGCAGCCGAGTCAGCCAAGCTGGCCGCCGCTGAAGCTGACAAGCAGGCTGAAGAAGAAGCTGCTCAAAAAGCTGAAGAAGCTGCTGAAGCTGCTAAAAAGGCTGAAGAAGCTGAAAAAGCCGCAAAAGAGGTTGAAGAGACCGCAGAGGTCGAAGAAGCTGCTGAAGAAGTTGAAGAGCTAGCCGTAGAAGAACCAGTTGAAGAACCTGCTGAAGGTACGGAGAAGCAAGATTCTTAACAAGCTAAAGAGATTCCTTACCGATGATCAGGTCAATTCGACAACCGACGGAGGTATGACCATGAAAGAGTTCGTAGAGTATGTAGCAAAAAGTCTGGTTGACAATCCCGATGAGGTTGAAGTCAATCAAGTCGATAGCGAACGGGTGACCATCTTCGAATTAAGGGTAGCTAAGGAAGACATTGGCAAAGTCATCGGTCGTCAAGGCCGGACCGCCAAAGCCTTCCGTACTTTATTAGCTGCGATTTCAGCAAAGGCCGGTACCAACCGGGCCATGCTCGAGATCATCGAATAAAGGAATGGTTTCAGCTGAGGTGAATAGAGCCGCCATTGGTGTGGTTCGCAAACCTCATGGTATTCAAGGGGGACTCAAGGTGACCCTGTATAGCATCGACCTTGACACGCTCCAGAATCTGGAGCAGCTTTTTGTAAATACGGGTAGTGAATGGAAGCAACTCACGTTGAGGAATTGTCAGGGTTATGATGACTTTGCTATTCTCAGTTTTAATGAAATTCCTGATCGTACGGAAGCTGAATGGTATCGCGGAAGAGAGATTTTTACTCTACGCGAGGACATGCCGGAATTGAGCGACGATGAATTTTACATCGATGATCTTATCGATTGTGAGGTGGTAGACGAGAATAATCAAAGCCTGGGCAAGGTCGTCGAGATATTGAGCCCCAGTGCTCATGATGTCTTGCTCATACAGCAAGGTGATTCTGAAATCCTCGTTCCACTTGTCGACGAATGGGTGATTGATATCGATCTGGACGCTCGCAGAATTCAAGTGCACAGTGCTGAGGATTTATAATGATTATTGATGTCATTACAACCTTTCCTGAGACACTGAACGCATTTCGTGAGATGGGAATTGTGGGTCGAGCTTTTGAGAGTGGACTGGCTGAGCTGAAATGCTGGGATATTCGCGATTTTGCAGACGACACCTACAAGCATATCGATGATGTGCCCTATGGCGGAGGAGCCGGGATGATAATCAAACCGGATCCATTGTTCAGAGCCTTTGATGCTGTTGCGGAGTATCGTAAGCAAGTGGGGCATCGCATATTTCTCACACCACAGGGAAAACCTTTTCAGCAGAATGATGCGGAGAGATTGGTTGAGACTCCCCACGTGGTTTTGCTCTGCGGAAGATACAAAGGTATCGATCAAAGAGTGAGAGATGAACTCATCGATGAGGAAATCAGCCTGGGGGATTTTGTGCTCTCAGGGGGTGAAATTGCGGCCTTTGCTGTCATTGATGCCATGGTTCGTTTACTGCCAGGAGCCGTCAGTGATGATGAATCTACAAAATCCGACACTTTTCCTGTTGGATTATTGGATGCACCGTATTATACCCGCCCCGCTGAGTACCGGGGAATCAAAGTGCCAGACGTGCTGCTCTCGGGGCACCACGCACAGATTGAAAATTGGAGAGAACAGCAACGTCTTGAGCGAACCAAAGTTAAACGCCCAGACTTGTTCGATAGATATATGAGAGGACTGGAGGAAAGTAATGAACAAAGTAAATAACCTGGTTGCCGGGCAGCTGAAAACAGATTTGCCTGATTTCAAGCCAGGTGATACGGTTGCAGTAGATGTAAAAGTTATCGAAGGCCAGAAAGAAAGAATTCAGGTCTATGAAGGTAATGTTATTGCCCGTACTGGTAAAGGCATCACTGCCACATTTACCGTAAGAAAAATTTCAAATGGTGTTGGTGTCGAGAGAATATTTCCTCTCCATGCTCCCACGGTTGCAGGTGTGAAAGTATTGCGCCGCGGAAAAGTACGTCGCGCCAAGCTATACTATCTTCGCAAACTGCGCGGGAAAAAAGCCAGAATCAAAGAAAATCGCGTTTTCTAAGATTCTTGCCCAGGATCCATGGATCCAGATTATTCAAAAGGCTGTCCCAGGGCAGCCTTTTTTTTATCCGAAAACACGTTTTCGGATAAACCGCGGCATAGCCCGGAGGGCGACGCTGGGTTATCTGGCATCACCCCGAAATCTTCAGAATCTATTGGGCTGTGTTTCAAGTAGACAAAATTTATTGCTGTACACCTGTATGGGCGTATCGCGATACGCCCTTCTCATCCTCTTCTGAGAATCTTGCCATATTGTAGGCACAGCCCAAGCAAAATCCATATTTTGAGATAGCATTTATCCCACACAACAATTAAGGTGCTCCCATGCTAGAGAACTTGAGCCTTTTAAATCTTATCGCTGTCCTGCTCATTGGAGCCTGTGCAGGTTTTATCAATATACTTGCAGGAGGCGGCTCCTTTTTAACGCTGCCCCTCCTCATCTTTTTGGGACTCCCACCCAATTTAGCCAATGGCACAAATCGTCTGGCTATTCTGATGCAAAACAGCTTTGCCGTCGGTCGTTTTATGAAAAAGAAGGTAAATCCAGGTAAATTTGCGCTCAAAGCTGCGCTATTTGCGGTGCCAGGGGGGATCATCGGTGCCTGGCTGGCTACGCTCGTGAGCAATTCTCAGTTTAAACTGAGTCTGGCGCTGGTGATGATCGTGATGTCGCTTTTTACCCTGTTTTCCTCCAACAAGCAGACAGGAGATCCTTTGGATCCCCAATCCTACGCCGGGTCCTGGCTTGGTCCAGGAATCGCCTATTTTTTGGTCGGCATCTATGGTGGCTATATTCAGGCTGGAGTTGGCTTCCTGGTAATTACAGTGCTATTGTGGCAGAATATAAATCTGGTTCATGGGAATGCCGTCAAGCTGACCATCATCTTTTTCTTTACAGCCATCGCATTGATCATTTTTGCCTGGAACGGTCAGGTCAACTGGGGGATGGGTTTCATGCTAGGAATAGGGAATATGATCGGTGCCTGGCTGGGAACCCATGTGGCTATCAAAAAGGGTCATGCTTTTATCAAGCATGTGGTTACCGTTGCGGTTATTGGATTTGCAATTAAACTATTGATAGATATGTAAAAATGTCATTACCATAATGCCCCAAAGCATTTGACATTCCTTTTTCAACAAAAACATGATATAGAGAACCCAGTGATGAAATCTTCAGTCAATCCAATCAATCTCTCAGAATTGCCCAGCATAGATGCCTTACTACAATCTGTCACTGCCATTAAACTACCCCATAATCTAAAGAAAAATGAAGCACGGGCCTTGCTTACAGAGATACGCAATCTGGCCACAGCGGGTAAAACCGCCCCACTGGATCGATTAGAAGAAAACTACCGGAAAAGGCTTCTGAAAATAGCCCACTCACTGCGCAAGGTGATTAATGGTACCGGTGTTGTGATTCATACCAACCTGGGACGCTCACCCCTGAGCGAACAGATGATCATTGCTCTGGAAGCACTTAAAGATGGATATGTCAATCTTGAGCTGGATCTTGATGATGGTCAGCGGGGTAATCGACATGATCACCTGCGACCCTGGATTCGATCCATCAGCGATGCAGAAGATGGGCTTCTGGTGAATAATAATGCGGCTGCCGTGCTTCTCGCACTGAATACCCTGGCAGATCGCAAGGAAGTTATCATTAGCCGTGGCCAACTTGTTGAGATTGGTGGATCCTTTCGAATTCCAGAAATTCTGCGCAAGGCTGGTTCCAAACTGGTGGAAGTTGGTACGACCAACCGAACCCATCTCAATGACTATGAGGCTGCGATTACCTCCCGCACTAAACTTTTATTATGGGTCCACACTTCGAATTATAAAATTTCAGGTTTCACCACGGAAGTCGGACTTCAGGAGCTTGTCAAGCTGGGACAGACACATTCCATTCCTGTTATGGCAGATCTTGGCAGTGGCGCGTTGGTAGCCATCGATAAATTTGGACTCCAAAGAGAGCCTCTGGTTTCAGAAGTTATGGGCACTGGAGTTGATATGGTAACCTTCTCCGTTGATAAGCTGCTTGGTGGCCCTCAGGGCGGCATCATCGCCGGTAAGCAGGTCCACATCCGAAAGATTGAGAAGAATAACCTCCTGAGGGCATTACGGCCCGATAAGACCCAGATTCTACTCACCTTACAGGCTTTAAAAGCGTTCTCTGAAGGTCAGGCTGGACTTCAGGCAATTCCTGTCTATCGAGATCTGCTCACCCCCCTTGCGACCCTCAAAAAAAGAGCTCAGCACCTGGTGGGGCTGGTTGAGAATTCGAAGCTGACTTTATCCGTCATGAACACGGAAGCTCAAGTGGGTTCTGGTGCTTCCCCAGCAGAAAAAATGCCTTCGGTAGGGATTGGGATCAGCCATTCTAAACTGAAAGCTGCGAAAATTGCCAGTTGTTTACGGGCTAACGATCCAGCCATTATGGGCCGTATCGCTGAGGAAAAATTTACCATCGATCTGAAGGCAGTTCGAGAAGTGGAAGATAAATTTATTGTGCAGGCATTGAATAAACTTTAACCTGAGCCTTCAGAACCGAGCCGTTTTCTTTTAAATCCTAGGAGTATATGTTATGACAGCTTCCTCTGCGTGGCAATCTCGTATGAAAGCATTAGGACCCGGTCTTTTATGGGCTGGAGCCGCAATAGGCGTTTCTCATTTAGTCCAGAGCACACGGGCTGGAGCCAATTATGGTTTTACCATGTTGTGGGTGGTCGTCGTAGCCAATTTATTCAAGTATACCGCCTTTGAGTTCGGACCCCGATATGCAGCAGTCATGGGCGAAAGTCTTCTGGATGGCTATCAAAGGGTGGGGAAATGGGCCATCGTCGCCTTTTTAATCCCTACTTTTGGGACCATGTTCGTCCTCCAGGCAGCCGTTACCATCGTCACGGCCGGCTTGGCCTCCCAGATTTTTGGAACCAGCATGAGCCCCGTGACCTGGAGTGCCGTGATTCTGGCTGTTTGCGCCGGGGTTCTCACCATCGGGAAGTATCCATTACTTGATAAATTGATCAAATTAATCATCATGGTCTTAAGCATTTCCACCATCGTTGCTGTGTTGACTGCATTTGGACATGGTTCCGCGGCGCAGGTAGAATTTATCCATCCGAAAATGTGGAACATTGCTGGAGTCTCATTTATGGTGGCCCTTATCGGATGGATGCCCTCGGCTATTGATATTTCTGTCTGGCACTCCCTGTGGACCCTTGAAAGAAGAAAAGAAACCGGTGAAGCGCCCAGTCTGGCTGATTCCTTGTTTGATTTTAGATTGGGCTATTTCGGGACTGCCATCCTGGCTCTGGGGTTTCTAAGTCTCGGCGCTTTGATCATGTATGGTAGTGGTCATTCATTCTCACCAGCTGGAGCTGCCTTTGCCGGACAATTCATAGAACTTTACACTTCAACCCTTGGAAGCTGGAGTTATGCTGTGGTGGCTATTGCGGCTCTGACAACCATGTTCAGCACAACGCTGACGGTGACAGATGCATTTCCCCGAGTATTGAAACGATCTACAGAATTGGTATTTCCTGCCAGATATGATGGCAAGGATGATAAATCATTATACTGGATCTGGATGCTGGTTGTATTGGCAGGAAGTTTGGTCATAATTGGTCTCTTTATGAGTGGTATGACCCTGTTGGTTGACTTGGCCACGACCTTGGCATTTTTAACGGCTCCCATTCTGGCCTATATCAATTATCGGGCGGTAACGGGTCCCTGGATGCCAGCAGAGGGTCGCCCCGGACCAAAACTATTGGTGCTCAACTGGGTCAGCATGCTCTTCCTGGCAGGTTTTGCCCTGTTCTTCCTGCTCTGGAGATTTATACTGAATTGAAACTTGAAATTAGAAAATGGGATGAACTTGATACAATGATTTGCCTTGCTCATATTTATGGCTATAGCTGGAGACCTATTCCTCCAAATTTCAAGTTTCAAGTTTCCAGGTCAGAATGCAAAAAGTAATCGGACTAGCCGGTCATATCGACCATGGAAAAACAGCTCTGGTTAAAGCGCTCACCGGAGTAGATACAGATCGGCTGGAAGAAGAAAAACGACGTGGTGTGACCATCGATATAGGCATTGCCTTTTATAGCGATGAGGTGACGTTTATCGATGTCCCTGGTCACGAAAAATTTATTAAAAATATGGTGACAGGCGTCAGTACCGTAGATGCCGCCCTGCTGGTGATAGCCGCCGATGATGGCGTGATGCCCCAGACCCGGGAACATCTTGACATTCTGCACATCCTGGGAATCAGGAAGATCCTGGTTGCCCTGAACAAATCAGATCTGGTAGAACCGGATTGGCTGGATATGGTATCCGAAGAGATCGCCAACTATCTCGATGAGCGGGGCTATCCTGACACGAAAATTATTCCTGTATCGGCCATCACGGGTCATGGAATTGAAGACCTGCGCGTTGCTCTGGACGAGACGATTGCCAGTATCAAAACCCAGGACCGTCAGGGTGTCTTTCGTCTCCCCATTGATCGCGTATTTTCCGTGAAGGGCTTTGGTACGGTGGTGACAGGAACGGTTTTGTCCCATGAATTGCGGAAAGGCCAGAGCGTTGAGCTCTTTCCTCAGGAAATCACCTTTCCCGTGCGGGGACTCCAGTCTCACCACCTGGACGTAGATAAAATCAAATTTGGAGATCGCGGAGCCATCAACCTCGGCGGTGCCAGTGTTGAAGAACTGGGCCGGGGTGCCTTCCTTGGAAGCCCTGGAATGTTTCAGACCGGAACCACCTGGGTCGCTGAAATGAGTGTATTAGCTCATTGGAAAAGACCCGTCAAAGAAGCCGATCGGGTCCATCTTCATATCGGAACGGGGAAACGAGAGGCGCGGGTTCACCTTCTGGAAGCCAATCACTGCGATCCCGGCCAATCCATGATGGTGCAATTCTTCTTTGAAGAGAATGTCTCAGCCGGTTTCAAAGAAAAGGTGGTGATCAGATTCCTTTCACCAGAGGAGACGCTGGGTGGTGCTGAATTACTCTGGGCTATGGATCGGCGATTGAAGAAGCAGGATAAGCGCTTGTCCATATTGAAAGCACTCAAAACAGAAGATATTGGCGAATTAATTAATGCTGCAATGGAGTTTTTTGCCCGTCCCTTAAATCGACGGGAAATTGCACGCTATCTCAGCGTTGCAGAGTCCAAGGTGCACACTGCACTTCAGAACGCAGAAGCCTATAAGAGCCACCAGGATCGATTTATCAAACAATCATTGTTTGATTCCAGCGTGGACCAGATTCACCACATACTGGAGACCTATCATCAGAAGGAGCCTCTGGGCAAAGGATTACCCCGAGAGCAACTTACCGAATTGGGACCCGCTCTTCGCGAGTTTGTCCTGGCCAGTGCGCTCAGCCAGGGGACCCTCAAAAATCAAGGGGATCTCTGGCAGTTGTCCGGGCATCAGGGGACCCTTGACTCAACAGATGAGCAGGCGAAACAAAAAATTGTAAATATTTTCAAGGAATCCAACTATTCCTCACCAGCCCTGGATGAATTGAAAGCGTCTCTGAATTCCCAGGAAATCACTGTCCTCCAATGGATGATTCAGCATAAGGACCTGGTGCGGATTGAAAAAGATTTCTATTTACTTAATAGTCAAATTGAAAATTTCCTGGAGATGCTGCTGAGTTGGTTCAAGGAAAATTCTGAATTGACCGTGGCGCAAGTGAGAGAGATTATCCCCACGACTCGGAAATATATCTTACCCATGCTGAATTATGTGGAGCGCAAAGGGCTGCTGCTCCGCGATGGAGATGTACGGCGCTGGAGCGGCGATGCGTTGTAAGTCACATTCCTAATTCTGAATTTGTATTTAAATGCTATATTGATTGAATGTCAGCAAAATCCACACAACAGGACGATAATAGCACACCCCTCATGCGGCAGTACCTGGAAATCAAATCCAAGTATCCAGATGTGGTTCTTCTTTATCGAATGGGTGACTTTTACGAGACATTTGGTGATGATGCGAAAATCACCTCCAAAGTTCTGGGGATCACCCTAACCAGTCGTTCCAATGGAAAAGCCGGAAAGGTTCCCCTGGCCGGATTTCCATATCATGCCCTGGATGCTTATCTCTATAAATATATGCAGGCGGGACTTCGAGTAGCAATTTGTGAGCAGGTCGAGGATCCCAAACAAGCCAAGGGGATAGTCAAGCGGCGAGTTGTGGAGGTGGCCACCCCTGGTACAGCCATGAGTGAACAATTTCTTACAGCCAAAGAGTCCAATTATCTCGTTTGCGTCTTTGCCGGCGAAAAACAGATTGGCCTTTCCTTCCTGGATGTTTCTACCGGTAAGTTTAGTGTCATGGAACTCCAGGTCAATCAGCTGAGAGCATTTATGGCAGGTCTGGCACCCCGGGAAATTCTGCTCTCTGAGGATGATTCAGAAGCCGAAGCTTATCTCGGTCGAGGAAAGTGGCTATTAACACGCGTGGAAAGCTGGGTATTTAACCTGGACTTTGCCCTGAATGAGCTCACCAAACAGTTTAAAACCCAGGGTCTCAAGGGCTTTGGCATGAGCGGGATGACGGCCGGTACATCGGCTGCTGGCGCCATTATATACTACTTGCAAAGTTATCAAGGGCGGGATTTAAAGCATATTACCAGCATACAGAGTCTCAGTGCGGATAACTGGATGACCATTGATGATGATTCATTAAGAAATCTTGAGCTATTCCGTTCGCTGCGGGGGAGTAATGAGGGGACACTCATCGCTGCCCTGGATGAATCGGTGACCTCAGGGGGTGGTCGTCTCCTGCGCGATTGGCTGCATAAGCCCTTATTGGACAAGGAGCGCATTGAGAATCGCCTGGATCAAGTTCAAGTATTTTTTGAGCACTCAGAATTACGCCAGAAATTACGTAACATTCTTAAACAAATTGCCGATCTGGAGCGCCTGCTCTCAAAGTTGAGCTCAACACGGGGTTCCGCCCGGGATTTGAGTGGACTAAGAAGCTCTCTTCAGCTATTGCCCGAGCTGGCAAAGCTACTGGATGACCAGCATATTCACAAAATTGGCCTCCATGTTGAAGCCTTGCCAGATGTAAGCTCGCTCCTGGCTGAGCTTGAGCGTCTCATTGTAGATGA
Source organism: Fidelibacterota bacterium (assembly GCA_021736185.1). Taxonomy (GTDB): domain Bacteria; phylum Fidelibacterota; class UBA8477; order UBA8477; family JABMPR01; genus JABMPR01. The sequence goes on from JAIPGJ010000079.1 coordinate 11,714, forward strand.
ACCTCCTGTCTCCGTGAAGAATGGAGGCTTAATCCGTGATGGCATTGATCCCGAACTTGACGAGATCCGAGGCATCGCACGCAACGCCAAGGCCTGGTTGGTGGAGTTCCAGGCTACGGAACGCCAACGGCTGGGAATCTCCTCGCTGAAAGTTGGCTATAATCGCGTCTTTGGTTATTACATAGATATTACCAATACACACAAGAACCTGGTCCCCGATGATTATATCCGCAAGCAGACACTGGTTAACTCAGAGCGGTTTATTACTGAAGAGCTTAAGGAATATGAAGAAAAGGTCCTGCATGCTGAAGAGCGGTATACTGCCCGGGAATTCGAAATATTTGATGAACTCAGAATTCAGGTGATGGCCGAAGCAGTCAACATCCAATCCATTGCAGATTTTATCGCTCGATTGGATGTAGTGAGCACCTTTGCTAAGATTTCCTTCGACAGAAACTATTGCCGCCCTGAACTGAACCATACACTTGAAATTAAAATCAGTAAGGGACGTCATCCAGTTATTGAACAGCTGCTTCCCGTGGATGAGGCATTTATCCCCAACGATTTGCTGATTAA
>JAIPGJ010000080.1 GCA_021736185.1 Fidelibacterota bacterium
AAAGCAGAGGCTACCCCAAAAGGGTAGCCTCTGCTTTTAATGTCAAGGGTAAAAAGGTATAGAGTAAACTAGGCCTGTGTTGAGATGTGGACAATTTAGTAAGACACAAGCCAAAACGCATTGACCTTTGTTTGGGTAACCAGTGCTTATTTCTATCGGTGAAAATCCGCCTGCCCGGCGTAGCCCAACGAGCAGAGCCAGGTGTACATCCGTGGCTAAAAACAAAAATAGTCCACCATCTTATGTTTAGAGACTGCCTCTTTTTATGTCAGATTAACTATTTCAATTGGGAATCAACTCATCTCGTTTTCGGAGGATTGAAGTTTGAACAGAGTAATTTCAGAGGGAACCCCAAGACGAAGCGGTGGTCCCCAATAACCAGTGCCACGGTTCACGTAGACTTGCATCTTACCATGTTGATGTAGTCCTGCAGAATATTTGTGCACTCGGGCCACCGCAAGATTGAAGGGTATGTATTGACCACCGTGGGTATGTCCACAAACCATGAGATCGATGGGAAGATCGCCGGTCAATTCAGCTGTCCCAGGCTGATGGGCCAGCATAATGGTGGGCAATTCATCAGGAATCCCCCTCATGGCTTTGTAGGGGTCCGTTTTGTGAGACTTGATGGAATGATGGGCCATGAGATCTGTTACACCGGCAATAGCTAGCCTGGCGCCGTCAATTTCCAGAATGCGATGTTCATTATGAAGGTTTGTCATCCCCAATTCTGCCACCTTCTCCACCCATTGTTCTGCACCAGAGTAATATTCATGATTACCTGTGACAAAATAGGTTCCATACTTGGATTTTAACTGTCGTAGAGGTTCAACATCCTCAGACAAACTCTCAACTGATCCATCAACCATATCACCCGTGAAAAATATCAAATCTGGTATTAAGGCATTCACCTGATCGACGACGGTCTGGGCGTACTCTGCTTTAATGGTAGGACCTAAATGAAGATCTGATATCTGAGCAATGGTTAATCCATGAAATTCGCGAGGCAATTTAGCGATAGCGATATTTTGGGTGACGATGGTGGCCTTTCTCATTGCTTGAAACAGTCCAATACCTCCCAATAGGGAAGTAACACCCACAATACCCAGATTCATTGACATCAGCAGAAATTGTCGACGACCAGGATCCATTTGGATGCTGTCACTACTGCTGTTGCTTATTGATTTCAATATTTTGAAAGAAAGGGTGCCGGTCACCCAGCCCAGATCTCGAACAATAAAGGCTACAAAGGCCAGTGAGAATAAACCCATACCAATGAATCCAATCCACAGAAAAATATCAGTGAGCGGATTCTCCAGTCCTCTTGAACGGATAAGTAACCCCGCTATAGGAGCGACTGCCAATAAGGCAATGAGTGTCCAATATATAAAAAGACCAGTACCTGAAATATCAAAGGGGGCAATCACTCTGGCCCCCACATATCCATACAGGATGGTCATTACAAAAACGACTACAATAAAAAACACGGCGCTTCCTCTTCCTTTTCTTGCCCCAGAATGAACTAATTCAAAACCCCCAATGAGTCAATCCCTTTCTCAATCGTCCCTACGAGATTTTTCTGGCTCAAATTGCCGGGTGCATTCAAGCAAGCCCATTCTATATTGTGACACGTTTATTTTAACACTAACTATCTAGAGGTTGATCCTATGTCCTTGCTTCGTCGCGCATTCATGAAATTCTGGAATCTGGAGTTATACTGGAAAGTGTTTATTGGAATGGGTGCGGGAATCATCTATGCGCTTGTGCTGGGTGAAAAGGCCATGAATGTAGCCCCCCTGGGTGATATGTTTATGCGTCTCTTAAAAATGGTCATTGTACCCCTCATTTTCTTTTCCATCACCTCAGGAGTGGCCGGTATCGGGGAAAACAAAAGTTTGGGTCGGCTGGGAGCAAAGACTTTCGGCTACTATTTTCTTACTTCCATGCTGGCGATCATAACGGGTTTGATACTCACCAATATTATTCAGCCAGGGATTGGCGTTGATATCAACGCTGGGGGTGAAGATTTTGATCCTTCCAGCCTGAGTCAGCCGGGGGGGTTGGGAAACATACTCATTCGCATGATACCTACCAATCCCATCCAGGCTGCGGCAAAGGGTGATGTACTTTCAGTTATCTTTTTCTCCATTATTCTGGGGATGGCTATCACAGCACTTCCAGAGCCACAATACAAAAAGATGCACGCTCTCTTTGATAACTTCTTCCAGGTTATGATGAAAATGACCCAGGGTGTCATCTTGTTTCTGCCCCTTGGTGTATTTGGATTAATTGCCAAGGCCGTAGCCAGTACAGGTTTCACACTATTCAAAGCAGTCGGATGGTACATGGTTACCATCGCTTCAGGTCTGACAATTCACCTGTTTATCGTCCTGCCTATCGTTTTCTACCTTTTTACCAAGATCAATCCGCTAAAACACTTCAAAGCAATCGCATCAGCCATGGCAACGGCTTTTTCCACCAGTTCTTCAGGAGCCACCCTACCAGTAACCATGGATTGTGTCGAAAATCAGGCTGGCGTATCGAACAAAGTAACCAGTTTTGTGCTCCCGTTAGGCGCAACAATTAATATGGATGGTACAGCATTATACGAATGTGCAGGAGTCCTTTTTATTTCTCAAGCACTCGGTTTTGATCTCAGTATTAGCCAGCAATTACTCATTGTGATCACGGCCTTCCTGGCTTCAGTAGGAGCGGCTGCCATTCCCTCTGCGGGATTGGTAATGATATTTATTGTGCTGGATGCTGTCGGTTTGGGTGATCATCCCCAGGCTGCCATCATTGTGGGAACCATGCTGGCCGTTGATCGCCCACTTGATATGTTCCGAACCGTGGTAAATGTTACCAGTGATACCATGGGTGCGGTCATTGTGGCAAAATCCGAAGGTGAGGATGTTCTCTCAGACCTATAAGCAATAATCCTAATATCTTGCATCCTTCAGCCTGGCTATGAAGGACTTCACACTATAATTTACAACAAATTCTTTAGCTCTAGGACTTGACCAGATTCGGCGCTAAATTTGGCGCATCGGGGGAAATTTTGGATGCTTTTTAAAAATTTGACTGCAACGATGTTGCGCATTTTTTGAACGAGAACTTACCAAAGGGAACCCAATCTCCTTGCTGCTAAGACAGGCCTTTCCCTCCCCCCAGGGATCAAGGAAGTCTGATCTTTAAGGGCGGTGCCCACCGTGAATAACACGGTTCAAAAATGTCTCATTGTTGCAGTTTTTTTATTTTCCTAGTCACCCATGAGCAACTATCATCGTTGAATCAGACCGAGTCCAAATTGAATATTTCTATGGGCTCCAGGGGCTCAGCAGGTTCGATTCCAAATATCCGTGTATAAAAATAATATTCGCTCTCAATTGCTTTGATGATACTTGTTGATTTCCGAAAGCCATGGGACTCCCCTTCAAAAGGAATATAGGCAACAGAAATCCCGTTGCTCTTGAGGGCCGCCACCATGCTCTCAGCCTGATTGGGCGGGACAACGGGATCATCCATGCCTTGCATGAAGATGACCGGACATTCTAGCTGATTGGTGAAATTCAGGGGTGAGCGATCGAAATAGAGCTGTTGCTCCTCGGGATATGGACCAATCATGCTGTCCAGATAACGACTTTCGAATTTATGAGTGTCGCTGGCAAGCAAGGTTAAGTCTCCCACACCATAATAGCTGGCGCCTGCCTTAAATACATCCAGGAAGGTCAAGGCAGACAGAGTGGTAAATCCACCGGCACTGCCACCTTTGATGATCAACCGATCCTGGTCCACATAACCTTCATTTGCCAGATAATTTGCTGCTGCTGCACAATCATGAACATCACGGACACCCCAATTGCCTTTTAGACGTTCTCGATATTGTCGTCCATAACCTGTGGAGCCACTATAATTCACGTCTACGATAGCAAAACCACGGGTAGTCCAATATTGAATTGCCAGGCTAAATGCACCGGTGCTGTTACCAGTGGGACCACCATGACTCAACACAATGAGCGGAGGACGTTCTGCTTGATCTGCTTGGTAATCCGGGTTTTGAGGTGGATAATACCAGGCATAGGTAAATTCGTTGGGGGCAGTTTCAAAGCTGATGTGCTGGGCTTTGGAGATGTAGGCTTCATCAATATCAATCTCTCCAGACTTGCGCAGGATTCTGGAAGTGTTTGCATCCAGATCCATGGTCACCACTTCACCCGGTTGAGAATCTGTATAGCCAATAAAGGCAATCCTGTTTTTTGATCCTCTGACTTGATCAATATCGCTATAGGGGGTAACAATCTCTTTGAAAGAACCCTGTTTCACATCGATTCTTATGAGATGTGTGCCAGATAAGTCGCTATAGGCGGCCACCATATCGCCAGAGGTCAGTATGGCATATTTACTCATACCGAATACCCACTGGGGCAATCCAAATTCTGCCTGCTTCTCCAGAATACAGGCGGTCTGACTATTTGATTGATGGTAAATATTCCACCAGCCACTACGATCTGAAACAAAGTAAATACTTCCATCTGGATCCCAAAGCGGCTGGAAAATGGATTCGTCTGGTCCTCCTGCAATCGTTTGAATTGAGGCAATACTTCCATCATCATCCAGGTTGGCCAGCATGAGCCGGGTCCCGTCCCAGGGCATATTGGGATGATCCCAGGTCAGAAAGAGCAGTTGGGTCCCATCCGGACTGAGTTGAGGATTGGAGTAAAAATCATGCCCCTGGGCAATGATCTGCAAGTCACCCCCGTCAAGGCTGACAGTAAGCAGGCAGTTTTCAATATTCTTGGAATCCCCATGATCCTCCCCAACAGCAAAGAGTAAATTTCGTTGCTCATCCATGATCATATCTGCAAAACGATATTTTGGATGACGAGTAAGCTGTCTGGAACTCCCTTGATCAAGCGCTTCATATATCTGTTGATCAGAATTATTGATGTAAAATTTGCGCTTGGAAGCACACAGGAATGCTCCGCCACCATACTCATGGGCTCGGGTTCGGACATCGCTTTCAGAGGGAATGATTTCATGAGTTTTGCCGCCAGAATTCTCCATGAGTGCCGTGCGACCCCCTTCTGCAGGTCGACCCTCAGTCCAGAATACGGATTCTCCATCAATTTGAATTTGACCCAGCCGCAAGCTACTCTGTACCAACGACTTTCCCGATATGGGAGACTTCCAAGAACCATACGGCCGACGAATCATAATGGCTCCTGACCCATCCCTTTATAATCAGAACACAGATAAATGTCTATTTTTCGCACCAATTTTCCGAAATTTTCAATGCGGATGGTTCTTAGTTTCTTTACCTCGCTGAAGTAGGGTATGATTTTTTTTGACTTGAAGCGATATTCGCGCCGATTGTCCACGACCAGCAATCCACTTCGCCCTCTCAATTCCTCTGTTTTGGGCCATAGGTCAAACTGGAGGGCTGGTTCTCCGATAATATCCTGAGCGTAAGTTCGGGGCTGATCCGGTAAATAAAATTTGAGCAGCGAACTCGCTTTATAATTGGTACTGAAAATGAAGGGATTCTCGCCTTCCTGAAGCAGTGAGTCTTTCAATGCCTCCACATCATCTGCGGCTTGTTTCCACCCACTCCAGGTGTTTCCTTCTCCCAGGGGCACGTTGGGAATAGCCACAACTGAGATACCTATCCCCAGAAAAATAAGTGAAGAGATAATACCGATTCGCATACGATTAAATCGCTGGGGAGACTGGAAGAGATGATAAATCCCGAGTATAATAAGGGACCAATAGGCTGGAGCCAACCAGTTCATTTTGACCAGACTACGGAAACTGATGGCAATAAAGAAGATGGATGTGATCAGGCCACTGCTTAGCAGGAGTAAAATCTTATCATCCAGGTCTGAAAAGAGTCGGCGCCCATAGCGAATTAATGTGGCAAAAACAACAACGAACAGGTAGGGGGACAAAATAAAAAACTGCGAGCCCAAAAGTTCTCCCACAAAACGGAGCTTCCACTGCCCCATCCCGGCTGCGCGTTGAGAGCCTTGAAAGGCAAATGACATCCAGTCATGCTGGGCATTCCATATAAGGACAGGTGAAAATACGAGAATGGCTAACAACACACCCAGGTAGGGATGCGGAGTCAAGAGCCATTTCCTCTGATTTTTGGAAACCATCGTAAAGAGCAGCACGGAAGGTACTAACATGATACCTGAATATTTTCCCAGCCAGGCCAGACCCATAAACAAACCTGCGATATACCACCATTTTGGATTTTCACTTTGTACCAGTTTCCAGAGTGCAAAAATGCAGGCTGTCCAGGTAAACAATAACGGCGTGTCTGGTGTGATGACAAAGCCATAGAGCTCGTAGACAATGGAAGCATTGAGAGCCAGGAGAGTCCAGAAAGTTTGTCGGGTGTTCTCAAACATCTCCTGGATCATAAGCGCCCAGATGATGTTCATGCCAAAATACCACAGCACCGCAGCCAGTTTGATCCCAAAAATAGTTTGGCCAAAAATCAAGGTTGTGAGCCAGATGCTATAGCTGGCTAGAGGGGGGTGATCAAAATAGGATAAGGCCAGATCTCTGCTCCAGCTCCAATAATAGGCCTCTTGGGGAGTCAAAGGGAGAATGAGGGCTAGTAATAAGCGAAAAAGTGTAAATCCGAGAATGACCTTCCACACACTGATGGGAATGCCCAAATAGCTGTCTTTTAATGTGATATTATGGGACATAAATTGATTCCTATGTTACTCTGGATTGGCTTCAGGGTGGAAGATAGGAATACCAATTCGTATGTCGACTGATATTGTAATGAGATTGGGAAAAAGAAGGGCTAATAAAGCAGGCCCCCGCTTGTCAGGTCAATATGAGCTTAATCGCGACCGCTATTGTATTTCAGGCGCTCCACCACAATATTGCGATTGGGCTTACCCTTGTACGCTTCCTGTGAAACGATATCTTTGCGACCGGGATAACCAGCTTTTGCAAGGGTTGTGAGTTGGTCCTCATCTTCATCGTTGGGACAGAATGCACAAGACTCACCTTCTCCATCCAGTTGGTGAGTAGCAGAACACGAGCTATGGACTTTATTTTCTCCAGTGAGAATTAGCGCGATACTCATGATAAGCAGGGCAACCCCCACAACACCTATTGTTAACAGAAATAACATCATCAACCTTTCACTTCATAACCTTCATCACTCAAGTATACACGGAAACGGTCTCGATGTTCACCCTGAATTTCGATTTTCTCATTTTTTGTCGTCCCGCCGGCACTAACGAGGTTTTTTAGCTCCCTGGCCAGCGCTTTCATATCAGGGACCCCCTCCATATCATACAAAATCGTGGTGGGTTTCCCCTTGCGCTTTTCCATGCGCAGACGAACGATTCTCTTCCCACTCACTGGCTTGCGAGTTGATTGCTCATGGTCAGCATTGAAGGTCCAGCCCTCGCCTACGTGGATTCGATTTGATTGCTTCCGACTCATACGCTCATAATCTATTACTGAGTTGTTTGATTAAAACAAAAAGGTCCCATGTGAAAACACACAGAACCTTCTTAATCTAACACGTGGCTCGTAGCCAGTCGTTAGAGACTCTTCTTTACGGCCTCTTCCATTTCCTTGAGGACTTCCGTATTCAGGATGGAAGCCAAAGTAGGCATCCCGATTTCCTGTAATTTGTAGGTGACGCGCACAGATGGTTTATCAATATTGATGATGCGTCGCAAGTCAATGGGTGTCCCAATAACTACGGCATCACAATCAACGCTATTGATCGTCTTTTCCAGATCCTTCATCTGGTCTTCACCATATCCCATGGCCGGTAGTATCTCACCAATATCAGGATATTTTTCAAAGGTTTCGCTAATCTTTCCAACGGTCCAGGGTCTTGGATCTACCAGGCTTGCAGCTCCATATTTCTCAGCAGCAACCACACCAGCGCCATATTGCATTTCACCATGGGTCAGAGTAGGACCATCTTCCACGACCAAAACTCTTTTCCCATAAATAACTTCTTCATCTTCCACAGATACCGGTGATGCAGCATCAACTACGATGGCCTCAGGATTCACGAGGCGGATATTTTCACGAACCGTGGTAATATCATCCATATCAGCAGTATCAATTTTGTTAATCACCACCACATCGGCCATAAGCAGATTGGTTTCGCCTGGATAGTAGGTGAGTTCATGACCAGCTCGATGGGGATCCACAACGGTGATCATGATATCGGGCATGTAAAAAGGCATATCATTATTCCCACCATCCCAGATGATGATATCAGCTTCCTTCTCAGCTTCCCGTAAGATGGCTTCATAATCCACACCTGCATAAACAACCGTATTGTTCATGATATGCGGTTCATACTCTTCCATTTCCTCAATGGTGCAATCATGTTTCTTGAGATCTTCCAGCACTGCGAAACGCTGGACTCTTTGTTTCACCAGGTCTCCGTAAGGCATGGGATGACGGATGGCCACCACTTTTTTACCCATGGCGGTCAGATGATCACAGACAGCTCGTGTGGTCTGACTTTTGCCACAGCCGGTTCGGGCTGCGCAGATGGCAATCACCGGTTTGGTGCTGGGGATCATGGTTGATTTGGCACCCATGAGACGAAAATCGGCACCGGCATAATTGACGATGGCGGCTTTAGACATGACATATTCATAGGGCAGGTCACTGTATGCGAAAACAACTTCATCTACATCAAAGTCGTATATGAGATCTTCAAGTTCTTCTTCATCGTGGATGGGAATACCTTCGGGGTAAAGACTACCGGCTAATTCTGCTGGGTATTTTCTTCCATCTATATCGGGAATTTGTGTGGCAGTAAAGGCGACCACTTCATACGCTTCGTTATCACGAAAAAAAACATTGAAATTATGAAAATCGCGCCCGGCGGCGCCCATGATTAATACTTTTACACGATCGCTCATTGGATCTCCTCTATTTATTCATTGACTGATTCAAAAAAAGCCACTCAAGCATAAGCAGTGCAAAATTCCCGCCAATACGCACAGGCTGCCATGCAAATATTATAATCTTTATATTGGAAAAGTATAGAGAATGTTAGGTGCTTTTATAACATCACATTCATAAAACAATTAATTAGTAGTTATCCTTACTACCTGGAACATTGGGGAACAAGGGACCATCTTCACGATAGGTGAAATTTGCCAGTTCTGGATCACGCTCTAATTCAGTAATAATTTTTGAAATTTCACCTTCCATATAGGCAAATTCCATATGGCGGTAGAGTCGTTTGCGATATTCTGCGGCGCCAGGGAAACCCTTGAGGTACCAACTAAGATGTTTCTTGATATAATTGGTAGCCCGATAGTCTCCCATAGCCACTGATTCCAGATATAAATGGCGGTGACATAGTTTTACACGGTCGAGAAGACGCACAGCCTCCGGTAAAACACCCGTAGCGAGGTATTCATTGATTTCTCGAAATATCCATGGATTCCCCAGCGCTCTACGACCGATCATGACACCATCGCAGCCGGTTTCATCAATCATCCGTTTGGCATCCTGAGCGCTCTTTATATCCCCATTTCCAATCAACGGAATGCTGATGGCCTTGCGAGTTTCGGTAATCAGACTCCAATCTGCTTCACCAGTATACAGCTGTTTGGTGGTTCGGGGATGGAGGGTGAGCGCTGCAATTCCAGCAGCTTCGAGGGCAGCAGCTGCAACGGGGGCCACAATACAGCCATTATTCCAGCCCGATCGGATTTTGGCTGTCACCGGTATGGAAACCGCTTCCACAACCGCTCTGGCCACCTCGTCCATAAGGGGTAAATCTTTCAAAATGGCTGACCCAGCGCCTTTTTTGGTGACCTTGGGCACGGGGCAACCAAAATTTAGATCAATCAGATCAGGTTTGACAATCTCTTCAATATATTTAGCACTCCGTGCCAGAATTTCCGGGGATTCGCCAAAAATCTGAACCCCGATGGGACGCTCAGATTCTGTGAACTTCATGAGGTCAAGGGTTTTCTGATTCTCCCGGATAATGCCATTGGCGGAGACAAATTCTGTATATACCAGTCCAGCACCCTGTTCCTTGCAGAGCACACGAAAAGGATGGCCAGTCACACCGGCCATGGGAGCCAGTACGGCTCTTGATTTTAATTCTATAGGTCCAATCTTCAACATGCCGGAACATGTTATTCAGCAGGTCCGCTGACAACAAATAAATTTGGACATTTTTAATAGCTAATATTAGGGAGAGAATACTATTTCACTAAGCCCTGGATGAAGATATCCCCCTGAGCGAGGAGGGAATCATGGTCTTCAGGCAAGTCAAGGTTGGCGAGAATTTCCATGGTTTGATTTCTCAATATGGATATTGCCTCAGGCGATCCCTTGGATTGCCATTGGTTCAATGAATACCCTGGCCAGAGTTGACTGTGCTGTTCATGAACCTCGCGATAATGGGCCAGTGTGACTTCAGAGATGAGAAAACTTCCACCAGGTCCTGCTAAATGGATGTCTTCCAGGGTATTCGAGGACGTGTCAAGGGGGAAGCCAGCAGCGAACAGCCTGACCTGTCTGATCACTTCGTTGGCATAAACGATGGTGGTGGGCGAAAATGCCTGTGAATCAAAATTTCCACCCACGAAGGGAGCCATGCCCACCTTGCCTAATGTGCTGGTGAGGTGATTCATCCATAAAGTACCGCTGGCTAATAAATCCGGACCCCAACCACTGCCGCTGCCAGAAGTACCGGCATGGGGAATACCATAGTGATGCATCATTTCAGCACAGGCCAGGTTAACCAGCATGGTCTGCGATGTGTAAGCAGAGATCATGGTCTGCATCTCGAAAACCGATGGCAGACTGCCAAGCACGATGGGTGTGCCGGGTTTGATGAGTTGGGACAAAACCAGACCGGCTAATAATTCTGCGTTGAGCAGGATCAGGGTCCCCTCTGCACTCAGGGGGGCGGTAGCACCCGACATCCCATAGCAGGAGAAGATAAAAGGCAAGCCTCGCCCTATGGTGATCATCATCTTGTCACAGGTGTCTTCATTCAGCACCAGGGGTGTAATGGGATTGAAATAGGGCAAAAGAAAGGGCTTCGCTGACAAGTCGCCATGTAAATGTTCCAACATATCCAGGGCAAGATCCAGATGTGCTGGATCAGAGATTAAAATACCTAAGGGTTTGGTGGTGTTAGCCAACATCTCCAGGGTCGCCACAATTTCGCCAAACCGCGAATCATCATTCTGGATGACACCGGGTGTGGATATAAGATCAAATTGGCTGAGTGTATTGCCCAAGGCTGAGGCCAGGGCCACATGCTTTCTATTAAAAGGTGTGACCTCATCGTTTTCAGGATTCTGATACCAGGAGTTGGTCACGCCAATCCCAAAAATGGTTCCAGATTGCTCCTTCTCACCCAGAGTAAAAGCCAGCGTGCCGTCCCTGTTATATATGTCAATATTTGCCGGCGCATCACGGAGGGCTTGCTCCACTATTTCTGAGGGAATGCGTACTATATCGTTGTTAGATGGTCTGCCAATCGCTTTTGAAAATAGCTTCCTGGCTTTTTCTGAATCCACACGAATCCCAGTCTGTGACAGTACTTTCAGAGAATCCTGGTGGACTTTCAGGATTTGTTCCTGATTGAGAATAGAAATAGTGGGTTTAATATTATTCATTGACATGATGGTTGAAATAAACAGAATGATACGCGAGTGAACCCAATATCAATCATCCTCTAGATACGTTATTTCCTATTTGAATGGAAGATGAAAGCCCAGCTTAACGTTTACCTTTGTTTTTGCCACTGGTTTCCCGGGAGATACGTCGATATTCTTTACTTCTCAACTTCAACATTTCTCTTTGCAGGGCATCGGCCCGTACATCGGTTTTCATATCCAGAAAAGCAAGTTCCCGTCTCAGTTTCCTATAATTATTGAATCTTTCCTGCGAGAGATCACCACTCTCGACTGCTTCCCGCACCGCACAGCCAGGTTCTGATTCATGAAAGCAGTCCGAAAATCGACATTCGTCTGCCAGGGCATCAATATCTGCAAAACTCTTTTCCAAATTGTCATCTGTTCCCCAGAGTTGGAGCTCGCGCATCCCTGGAGTATCAAGCAGAAGACCTCCCTTTGGAAGCAGGATCAACTCTCGATGGGTGGTGGTATGTCGGCCTTTCCCATCCTTTTCGCGAACTTCAGCCGTATGCAACAATTCATTACCTGCAAAATGATTGATGAGGGTTGACTTCCCCACACCCGACGACCCCAGCA
>JAIPGJ010000004.1 GCA_021736185.1 Fidelibacterota bacterium
AAAAGGGTCTTTGGGATACCGGATTTCGGATATTATGCCCTGGGTGATGGAATCTCAGCCATTTTTAAAAGAAATCCGGGCCAAATCAACCCGGTTTATAAGAGAAAACATCGATATCGACAGTTGGACCTGATTTTTATCTGATATATCGGGGGAAGTCCTGGACAAGCGCATCATTCAGAATAAATGGCTGAATCCAGATTTATCGACTTGAGAGAAGAAATCCCCTGCAATATTCATCTATCCCCTTAAATGGTCAGAATTTTTCGATTAAGTTGAGGGATGAATATCTTCTGGTTCAGACGAGATTTAAGATTGAATGACAATACGGCCTTGCATGCTGCTTTAAAATCGGGAAGCGTTCAACCGATATTCATTTTTGACAGATCAATACTTGATAGACTAGTTCCCGATGATGCTCGATTGTCCTTCATTCATGATTCACTGCAAGCAATAAATGATGAGTTAGCCCACTATCGCTCAGCAATTAAAACCTATTATGGTGATCCCGAAGCAATTTGGTCGCATATTATAAGTACCACTGAAGTGGACAGCGTGTTTTACAACAAGGATTATGAGCCCTATGCTTTAAACAGGGATAAAAAAATACATAAGTTGCTTCAGGGCCATCAAATCCCTTTCAAGGGCTTCAAGGATCAGGTTGTTTTTGAAGAGAACGAGGTGATGAAGGGAGATGGAAATCCATATACGATTTTTACCTCCTATAAAAACAAGTGGCTCAGTCAATATTCTGGTGTCGATATCGCGGAATATTCGAAGCTATATAAAAATTTTCTTCCTTGCTCTGATTCCTTGATTCCCTTGGACGAACTCGGTTTTACAAGATCGAATGTGCGAGTAAAACCATACCGATTCTCAGGTCTGAATGATTATCATCTTGTCAGAGATTACCCGGCCAGGAACCAGACTTCATTTCTAAGTCCCCATTTACGATTTGGTACCATTTCGGTGAGGGAAAGTGTGAATAATGCCTCTCTTATCAATGATACCTTCCTGTCGGAATTAATCTGGAGAGAATTTTTTATGCAAATTCTCTTTCACTTTCCCCATGTTGTGGATCGATGTTTTAAACCAAAATATGAGACCATAGCATGGCGCAACGATAAGCAGGAATTTGAAGCCTGGTGTCGTGGAGAAACAGGCTACCCACTGGTGGATGCCGGGATGCGGCAACTCAATGAAACGGGCACCATGCATAATCGAGTCCGTATGGTCACCGCGAGTTTTCTAGTGAAACATCTGCTCATTGATTGGCGGTGGGGTGAATCCTACTTTGCAAAAAAATTGTTAGACTATGACCTTGCAGCCAATAACGGGAATTGGCAATGGGCGGCAGGCACTGGATGTGATTCGGCACCCTATTTTAGAATTTTCAACCCCATTGAGCAGCTCAAAAAATTTGACGGGTCCCTGACTTATACCAAAACCTGGGTGAAAGATCTTGATAAATCGACCTATCCGCAGGCTATGGTGGATCACAAATACGCCAGGCTGAGATGTTTGAGTGTGTATAAGTCAGCTCTACAGTGACCAGGTGAGCGAAAACTCGTGAGGATAGCTTCCCCAGCTTGCTCTGGAGCTTTTTAGGGGATTGAACCTCGTTCCGCTAAGCGGAACTCTGCCCCAATGAGCCGCCTGCAACTGTGGCTAGAGTAAATATTATTATCTTTTCGTGCTCTGTGATCTCTGTGGTTAACAAAGCTTCGTGAATTTCGTCTTATTCGTTGTGAGAATGGTATAAAACAAAAAAGCCCCTGATTACTCAGGAGCTTCTTGCGGGACCGACCGGGATCGAACCGGCGACCTCCGGCTTGACAGGCCGGCGTTCTAACCAAGCTGAACTACGATCCCAAATATTTCAAGCGGCTTTGTCTTTTTTCCTGTATAAGATAGCTAACGGAATAATTACCAGATAGCCTATGAGCAAGACAACGGGAGAAACGGACAGTGCTTGTACACTGTTTAACTCGCCTGTGCCCATCAACACATAACCAAGAATAATGACAAGAAGCCCTGCTAGGAATAGAATATAATTTATACTCGTAAAAGGTAACTCAGAGAGCCAGTGTTTGGGGTCGTTGTTGCCTTCCTTCATCATAGCGCGGCGAATATAGATGGTGACAAATAGGTGCGCAAATAAAAATCATTTATTTACATAATTATTTACACTCGTTGACATGCCAAATGACCCCTTCTATATTGACAGACTTTAGAAAGGAATTTGTGTTTGAAAAGGATTCTGCGTACCGCTTTAACCGCACTCATTGTTCTATGTCTGGTATGTATAACCAGCTTGTATATTGTTTTTGACTCCAGACCAGTGAAGACTGATGATGGAATAGTCCAAATTATTATTCACGAGGGGAGCTCCCTGGCTTCCATCGCCCAACAGCTTTATGAAGCAAATATCATTTCTTCGCCTGAATCATTCAAAATAGCGGCCCGTTTGCTGAGGCGAACCCGTGCTATTTATCCTGGCTCATATATGATTCAAAAAGGTCTGAGCAATAGCGAAACCATTGAAGCGCTTGCCCATGCCAAGGCCATAGAAATTACAGTAACCATTCCAGAAGGCTTACGCTCTGATGAAATTATAGGTCTTCTCAGTCGGAAATTGAATCTGGACTCGCTGAAAATGGTGGATTTACTTACTGATTCCACGCTATTACACATGGCCGATCCTGGATTTACTCACCTCGAGGGGACCCTCTTTCCTGAGACCTATCGTTTTCTGGAAAATAGTGATGAATTTATGGTTTTGGCAAAATTGGTTGAACATTTTAGAAAAAACATTACATCGGAAATTCTTGAGCAAGCGGCCACAATGGACTTTAATCTCAAGCGTCTCATTACCTTTGCTTCACTGGTCGAAAAAGAAACAGCTCGCGAAGATGAACGCCGCCTGGTTTCATCTGTTTATCATAATCGGCTAAAAAAAAACATGCTCCTTAACTGCGATCCGACCGTCATTTATATGCTGGTGCGCAGGGGAGAGTGGAATGGCAATCTCCAGCGTAAACATTTTTTAATCCGAGACCCTTATAATAGTTATCTGCGGAGAGGGCTACCACCTGGCCCCATAGCAAATCCCGGATTGGCCAGTATCCTAGCTGCACTGAATCCTGAAAAAACCGAGTTTTTGTATTTTGTTGGAAAGAATGATGGGACTGGTGCTCACGATTTTTCTAAAACCCTTCGCGAGCACAATAATAAGGTGAATCGCTATCAACGCCGGAGTCCCTCTCAATGAATAATGTCCTTGCTGGACTCAATCCTCAACAACAAGCTGCAGTTGAAGCCCTTGAGGGACCGGTTCTCATTTTTGCCGGTGCCGGTAGTGGGAAAACACGGGTTCTGACCCATCGCATCGCAAATATAATTTATAGTGGGACTGCCCAGCCCCATGAAATTCTGTCTGTTACCTTTACCAATAAGGCGGCCGGTGAAATGCGCGAGCGTATTAAGCGCATGCTGGGTGAAGATAGATCACATGTCAACATGGGTACTTTTCATTCGATTTGTGCCAGAATACTCAGACGTGAGGCTCTCTACATAGGATATGAGCAGAGCTTTAGCATTTATGATGATGAAGATGGTCAGAAGGTGGTCAAAAAGATTCTGAAAGATTTGCAAATCTCCACTGATGTAATCAAACCAAATTCAGTATTCTACAATATCAAACAATTCAAATCTCAGATGATATTTCCAGCTGAAGCGGCCGATCTTTCCATGTCCACCTTTGATGATACTGTGGCAAAAATATATGCCATTTATCAGACTGAGCTGAAGAATAGCAGCGCCATGGATTTTGATGATCTTCTACTAAAACCACTGGAACTGTTTGAAAAGAACCCTCATATCCTGAAAAAATATCAGGATCAGTATAGATATATCATGGTGGATGAATACCAGGATACCAACAAGGCTCAATTTCTGTTTGTAGAAGCCCTGAGCCACGAGCATAAAAATCTATGTGTGGTTGGTGACGATGATCAATCCATTTATGGCTGGCGGGGTGCTGATATTGGCAATATCCTTGATTTTCAACAACATTTTCCAGGGGCCAGGATATTTAAGCTTGAGCAGAACTACCGATCCACAAGAACTATCTTGGCGGCAGCCTCAGCGGTGGTGTCTCTCAATGAGAAAAGGGCGGCTAAGGAGCTCTTTACTGAAAGTGGTGACGGTGATATCATCAAGGTTCTGGAAGGCCGGAATGAGTTGGATGAAGGCCGCCTGATTGTTGATGAGATCCAATCTGTCTGTCGACGAAACAAACACGGTTTCCAGGATGTGGCCCTGCTCTATCGCACCAATGCCCAATCCCGTCCGCTTGAAGATGTATTGCGCAGAAATGGTGTGCCTTACCAAATCATTGGCGGTACCAAATTTTATGATCGTTTGGAAGTGAAAGACATCCTGGGATATTTTAGACTTATTGTGAATCCATTGGATAATATCAGTTTCATGCGGATTATTAATAAACCAACAAGGGGAATCGGGAAGACGAGCCAGGATGCCATCAATGCTTTTGCTATAGATCAGGGGATTTCTTTATTCAGTGCTGCTACGAGGGCCCAGGAATATGGATTGCCATCCAGAGCCTTCAACAAGGTGATTGAATTTGTCCAACTGATTGGCAAATATTCCAGCTTGCTCAATGAGTTGAATCTGGAGGAGTGGGCTCGCGTCTTTGTGGATGAGCTTGGATTTGTGAAGCAATATAAGGATGAGGGTACTGCTGAGAGTGAGGTCCGGGTTGACAATATCTATGAGTTACTGTCTGCCATCTCTGAATATGCTCAACGGGTAGAAGACCCGAATTTGATAGGCTACATGGAAGAAGTCTCATTGCTCACTGATATTGATAAGTTCAATCAGGATAAACAACAAGTCACTTTAATGACCTTTCATAGCGCCAAAGGTCTGGAATTTCCCGTCGTTTTTTTAACTGGAATGGAGGATGGGCTCTTCCCCTTGCAGCGTTCAATCGACGATAATGAAGCGTTGGAAGAAGAACGAAGACTTTTTTATGTAGGCTTGACAAGGGCCATGGAGCGTGCATATTTAAGTGGTGCTCAAATGAGGCAACGATATGGAGAGACGATGTATAGTCGTCCATCACGTTTTCTGGAAGAGATACCTGCTCATTTATTAGACTATTCAACAAGAAGTATCAGTGGTTTTTCCCATGAGGAAATTCGCAAAAAACCTGGAGTAAAAGTGACTCGAACAAAACCCACCAAGTCAGCGCCCAAGCAGACAGCTGGAATGCGACGCGCGCTTGGCACCCTCAATGAGCATGAGCCGGGGGTATATGAGGCTGGGATGGAAGTCGGTCATAAAATCTTCGGCAAGGGCAAAATTCTCGTTGTAGAGGGGGCTGGTCCGGAAGCGAAAGTCACCGTGATGTTTCAGGGAAATGTGAAGAAAAAGTTGATTGCCAAGTTTGCCAATCTTGATGTTACAGATTAACCTTACTACCTAATCACTCAAAACAAACAAGCATATCACAGATCAGGGGATGTTCTGTTTAAAATTTCTGGGTTTAATCTAAATCTAAATGAGACTTATTTGCACTTGTGTAGATGAGAATGAATCTTATCTTTGTCTGAGAGGAGAATAGATCATGTCAGCTGCAGAAAACCAAGCCCTAAAAAAAGTGCTCCGAGAGCATGAGTTAAAAGCTACGAATCAGCGAGTGGCCCTACTGAAATTGCTGGATGCCACCAATGAACATTTTGATGCGGACGAGATTTATCTGGCATTACGGCAGAAACAAAAAAATGTGAGCCGAGCGACAGTCTATCGGTCCCTGGAAGCTCTCGTCGAGCAGCATCTGGTGAGCCGTGTAGATTTTGGGGATGGACGGATGCGTTTTGAAAGGTGCCAGGACGAAGACGAGCACCATGATCATCTTATTTGTGAGAAATGTGGCCAGGTCATCGAGTTCTTCAACCTTGAAATGGAAGCTCAACAGCTATCTGTGTGTGAGGAGCATGATTTCACACCCTCAACCCACACAATGCACATCTTCGGAACCTGTGCTGAATGTAGAAAAAAGAATTAAGGTTCTGATCAAGCCCATGCGGGACACTTTGTAGATATCTGGGAAACCTCTATGTTTAATTTTAAAAGGCCACGGCATAAACTGAACATTATCAATGAAAATGATTTACGTCTCAGCGATTTAAAACCGGGTGAGATAGGGCGCATTATTGAAATAGGGGGGAGTGAAAATTTTCGTTATCGCCTCATGGAAATGGGCATTACTCGCGATGTTGAAATATGTGTGGACAAATATGCCCCGCTTCGAGATCCAATGGAACTCATCGTGAAGGGCTATCACCTGTCCTTACGTGGAATGGATGCTCAGAAAATTGCTGTGAAGCGGATAGCCTGACATGAATTTCAATATTGCCGTCGCCGGAAATCCAAACTGTGGCAAAACCACCATATTTAATGCACTGACTGGCGCGAGACAGCGGGTTGGCAATTGGCCCGGCGTTACCGTAGAGAAAAAGACAGGACACTACAGTTTCTCAGAAATAAAATTTGATGTCGTTGATTTGCCTGGGACTTACTCGTTATCTGCTTTTTCTGCTGAAGAGACAGTGGTTCGACAATATCTGGAAGACAAGCAAGCCGACGTCGTTGTCAATATTATTGACGCTTCCAACCTGGAACGAAATCTCTTTTTAACCACTCAATTGATCGAATTGGGGAAACCCCTGGTCATTGTTCTGAACATGATGGACATGGCCCATGAAAAAGGTTTGCAAATTGATACGGATACACTGGCAACCTTATTAGGGGCTCCAGTCGTGCCAGTGGTAGGGCGTACTGGTGAAGGTATCGATCTTCTCAAAGAGAAAATATTACGTGTCAGCACTGAAATATCGATGAAGGCTCGTTTTATTGACATCAGCTATCCAAGAGATATTGAACAAGAAATTGAGAAGCTCAGTCAGCTCATCCGAGCCAATGATGTCGATGCCAAATATAGCCGATGGACCAGTGTAAAACTTTTGGAAGCCGATAAACAAACCCGTGACCTCGTCCGCGAGTACAGCAATGGGACTGGCATTCTTGAACAAGCAAAAATCTCCATCTCCAGGATAGAAGGTCTATTTCAAGACACTGGCCGGGCAGCCATCTCACATGCGCGATATGGGTTTATCCAAGGAGCTCTGAGAGAGTGTGTCGTTGAAAGTCTGGTGGCTTCCGCAGATTACAGTCGCAAAATTGACCGTGTTCTAACAAATCGCTGGGCGGGCTTACCTATATTTGGTCTTTTCATGTGGCTTATGTTCAAACTCACCTATGATATCGGTTCTATTCCTATGGACTGGATTGATGCTGGTCTTGTCGCCCTTATGAATTTCATGTCTGGTATGCTTCCGGACAGCATGTTTGCCAGTTTATTGATTGATGGGGTCATCGGGGGAGTTGGCGCCATTGCCGTATTTTTGCCTAATATCTTCATACTATTCTTTATCATCGCGGTTCTGGAAGATTCTGGCTATATGGCCAGAGTGGCCTTCATCATGGATAGAGTCATGCACAATATTGGACTCCATGGGAAAGCTTTTATACCTATGATCATGGGATTCGGTTGCAATGTACCGGCCATCATGGGAACCCGTATTTTAGAATCACGACGAGATCGCATTCTCACTGTGCTGATCAACCCCTTCATGAGTTGTTCAGCGCGACTCCCTGTTTATGTCCTTGTTGCAGGAGCCTTTTTCCCTGAAAATGCGGCAACTGTCATATTCTCAATGTATATCCTGGGCATCGTGGCTGCCATCGCCAGTGGAAAGCTTTTCAGTCGCACTATTTTAAAGGGGATGTCCAAACCATTTGTCCTGGAGTTACCACCGTATCAACGTCCGACACTGCGTTCACTTACTCTGCATACCTGGGAGCGGGGATATCTTTTTATTCAGAAGATGGGAACGGTTATTCTGGTTGGCTCTGTCATTGTCTGGGTGCTGGGGTATTTCCCAAGAGAAGTTGAGTTGGAAAGAGATTATCAACAGGAAAGAATAACACTGACGGAAAACTATGATTCCCAAATGATTGAGCTGGGGTCAAAATTCAAAAAATCGGTTTTTAAAGATCAACGAGCATACCACTCTGAGATGGTGGACTATGCAGCCAGCGCCAGTTACCAGGAACTTTTTCATCAATTTCAGCTTTTGCAGGAAAACTTAGCCAGTGAAGAGCGCAAGGAACTGAACCAGCTTCGCCAACAAGAGATTGGGGATATTACGGAGCAAAAGTGGATCGGACGCGTGGGGAAATTATTTGAACCCATCGTAAGACCTCTGGGCTTCACCTGGCGCGAAAGTGTGGCCTTGATTACAGGATTTGTCGCCAAGGAAATCGTGGTTTCTACCTACGGAGTTCTGTTTGGTGTTGGAGAAGATGTTGATGAAGGGAGTCAGGGCGTTATCAGTGGATTAAGATCTTCTGGTATGACACCATTGGTTGCCTTAAGCTTTCTTGTCTTTACCTTACTTTATACCC
Source organism: Fidelibacterota bacterium (assembly GCA_021736185.1). Taxonomy (GTDB): domain Bacteria; phylum Fidelibacterota; class UBA8477; order UBA8477; family JABMPR01; genus JABMPR01. The sequence goes on from JAIPGJ010000004.1 coordinate 8,554, forward strand.
CGTGCCTGGCCACAGTGGCTGCCATCAAGAGGGAAACGGGAACCTGGGCTTATACCCTGTTTTCCATTGGATATTCTCTGGTTCTTGCCTATTCGCTGGCTTTCGGTGTAGCATACTTTGGAGGGATGTTTAATTGGCTCACTTAATTGATATCTTACTGGTGACTATTGCCGTGGTCACAGCCATCTATTTTACTATCAAGTACTTTTATAAGCTAGGAAAGGTCCCTGAGGGCTCATCCATCAGCTGTGCCGGCTGCAATTCTTCCTGCCACCCTGATATACCAGAAAATCCAACATTGGGGCTATTAAGAAAAACTAAATAAAGCCTTAACAGGGTCGAATGACCCGGTCAGCCTGTGTCATGATTTCAACGGTCTGTTGCATTGAGCCGACCCCCCCGATCAAAAGCATATCGCGCACTTCGTAAAAGTCCAGGCAGGTCCCACAGCTGGCAATTTGCGTCCCTCTGCCCTCCATGGTTTTTAAAGCGTCCAAGGCTTCGCCAGCTTGGGTTGTAAGGGCCACAGCTCCATTCACAACACCAATAAAATCAATCCTGGCCTCAGAAGCAGCAAGTGTCTTAAGAAATGAGATCAGCAGCTTTTCACCGAGAATATCATCTCCTGTCCCCATCATTTTTGAATTCAGATATAAAAAATTCATTGCTACTCCTAATATTTATGCGATCCCACACCCAGATAATCATCGATCTGATGGGCAACTTCCTTGATCAATTTTGTACGTTCCCGGTGTTGCAGAAAAGCACTTTTAAAACCACTTATGATGAAATCCTTAAAATCAAGCATGTTGAAATTAAAGGTTTTGTGAGCCAGCATATATTCATCAACCAGTGTGACACCGCTGATAAGTCTATTATCCGTATTCAAGCTTAATCTTAATCCATAATCATGGTAAAACTTAAGGGGATGGTTTTCCACCTTGTCAATGGTTCCTGTCTGAATGTTGGATGTGAGACAGATTTCAAGACAGATCCGATGATCGTTGATATAATTCATCAGATCACCATCTTCTCTCAGGCGCGTTCCATGCCCAATCCGATTGGCACCACAGTAGTGGATGGCTTGATGAATGGATTGGGGTCCGTAGGCTTCTCCGGCATGGAGCGTCACGTTGACATTATTGTTGCGAATCAGATAGAAGGCCTCAAGATGATGCTTGGCGGGAAAGTTTTCTTCAATCCCCGCCAGATCATATCCAATGACCCCCCTGTATTTATAGGCGATGGCCAGTTCTGCGAGTTCAATGGATGATTCAATGGAGAAATTTCTGATGCCACATACGATGACCCCGGTACTGATGTTAAATTCATGCTGTGCTTCTCGAAGGCCACTAATCACCGCATCAAGGGATTCCATGGCGGTCATGCCTTTGTCATTGTGCAAAATAGGGGAGTACCTGACTTCAAGATGGCGAACATTTTCAGCAGCTGCATCCTGAGCCAACTCAAAAGCAACCCTTTGTAAAGCTTCAGGGGTTTGCAGTACAGCAAGGGTATACTTAAATTTATCAATATATTCCTCAAGGTTTTTGACTCGACCTTGAACAACGACGGCCTTTCTGAGGCCATCAACATCTTTAGCAGGTAATTCTACTTTATCTTTTTGAGCCAGATCCAGCATGGTCTCCAAGCGCAGGCTGCCATCAAGATGACAGTGGAGCTCTGGCTTGGGTAGTTCTAATAAAAAATCTCTACGAACCGGTTTCATTAATTTTCTCCGAGTTGAGTTTTATCCCCTTTTAAGGTGGTCAGGAACCAGACAGCAATGGCAACGATCAGAATGGGTCCTAGCCAACCAAAACCGCCATAATTTGGCCACCAGTACTTGTCGGCAGTGATGAATATAGGTACGGCGACCAGAATACCCATGATGGCCTCTCCAGTGATCATTCCTGCAGCCAGGAGTAACCCCTTCTTTCTTGTGGCATCCGTGGCACCCATTTTATTGCCAATATGCGCCAGCATTCCACCAATAAAAATGGGCGTTGTCAACGAAATTGGCAGATAGATTCCCACTGCAACAGCCAGGATGGGAATTCTAAAATCTGAACCAATTCTCTCTTGTCGAATATCCAGAGCAATAATAATAACACCAATAATGGCACCCATGATCACCATATTCCAGGGCAAATTCCCTTGAAATACGCCTTCTGCCACTGCTTTCATTAATGTCGCTTGAGGTGCAGAGAGGGTGGGCGAACCAATGGTGTAGGCCGTGTGGAGAATGTCAAGCACCAGACCAAGAACGATAGCTGCACTCAAAACCCCAATAATCTGCATGACTTGCTGCTTCCAGGGGGTCGCTCCAACCAGGTGTCCCGTTTTCAGATCCTGAAGATTATCACCACCAATGGCCGCGGCATTACAGACCACGGCACCTACCATGATAGCCGCAGCGGCACCTTGTAGTGATCCCGATCCCAAAATGGCCAGAAGCAGGAGCGAGGCAAATAATACCGTAGCAACAGTCACCCCTGAAATGGGGTTATTGGAGGAACCCACAACCCCAGCCATATAGGCAGCAACAGCTGAGAAGAAGAACCCAAAAATCATCATAATAATGGTAATTAAAAATGCCAGTTCAGGCGTGGGCAGGATGTCATTATATATCATGAAGACGGGGATCATCAACACCAGCAGAGCTATGCCCACATATTTAATGGGAATATCATTCTCTTCCCGCTTCATCACTTCGCCGTCCTGCATGGTACTATAAGCCCTTAAGCTGGCCTGAATACCCAGCATGAGAGGCTTGAAAAGTTTGATCAATGACCAGATTCCACCAATTACCATGGCACCCACTCCCAGATACCTGATTTCCGTATCCCAGATAGCATTGGCAGCATCCATGGGGTTCCCTTGAAATCCATGGATGGCAGTATAGATGGGAATAGCCACGAGCCAGGAGATGAGTCCACCAGCAAACACCAGAATACTGATATTTCTCCCAACGATATAACCTACGGAGATCAAGGCCGGTGACAAATCCATTCCAAAACCAAAGACGGAACGACTCAAATGAGTTGCACCCTCAATGGCAGAGTGCCAAAGAGAAAAGCCCTGCTGTCCCAATTTCATCAAGGCAGCAGCTATGCTGGCCAGAGAAAGTAGACGCAATCCACCTTGCACCTCGTCTTCGGCTGCGCCACTCTTTGCATGACCAGCCTTCAGAACTGCTGCAGTCGCTATGCCCTCGGGATAGGTCAATTTGGCTTCGATAATCAGAGCACGCCGCAGGGGTATGGTGAACAACACCCCTATCAAACCACCCACACCAGCAATTTTGGCAATTTCCAGATAGTTGAAGGTCTCCCAGTATCCCATGAGGAGTAAGGCTGGAATGGTGAAAATGACGCCAGCTGCAAGTGATTCTCCAGCCGATGCAGCCGTTTGAACAATATTGTCTTCCAGTATGTTATGTTTTTTAAATAGGCTTAATACACCCATGCTTATCACGGCAGCCGGGATAGAGGCGGAGGCTGTCATGCCGGCAAAGAGACCCAGATAGGCATTGGCACCTGCCAGGATCATAGATAATAATACGCCAAGCACGACTGCTTTAATGGTGATTTCAGGTAGTGGCTTACTCACGAGTTCCCTTCCTTGTCTTGATGTGACCGCAAAGATAAGGGAGATTAAAATGGGGGAAAGTGCTAAATATCCTGAATATTGACTGAATTCTCAATCAGAGATGGAACTTGATTTTTCAAAAATTGACTTAAGTGTGTCAAAATAGGTCTGCCATTTTAAGGTGATTTCACTTTCGGGCAGTTTGAAGCTATGCCTTACTCCGCCCACGCCGATGGAGACAGCATTAAAATAATCCATGGTGAAAATGGTGATGCTAGCGAGAGACCATGACTGAACCAGCGCTTGCCCCTGCAGGAGTATGACACGCTGATTTGAGAGGATCAAGCTTAAATCGCTGGTCTCAGTTATTTCTTCCTCAATAAGATATTTTAAGACGGGAGATTGCAGATGAAACTGTTCATGCGAATCCAGGGCCATCGGAAGATCAAGTTTAAGCGGATGTTCCAAGATATCAGATTTGATCAGTTCAATCCATTGAATACTTGTAAGTGCTTTTGATTCACCTTGGGTAGTAAAATGATAGTCATTGGATACCAGCCATTCTGTCGCGCAATGCTGGCATCTAATGGTGTTTCCTGAAACCACCTTAATAGAATTCCGAGTATGACATTTATAGCAGGCCCAAAGTAAATGGTTCATTCCCTTGGCAATTGAATGGCTGCTTACGGCACGGAAGGTTTTCGGCTCAGCAAAGATATTTGCTGCAATTTGGGTCTCCAGTTCCCCTAAGTCATGTTGAGCCTCCAACGCTATGATAGGCTTAAATGAAGCCGTGACACTCCCACGTCTACGGTTGGGAGCCCAGCGTGGCCATATCTCATAAGCTCCTTCAATATGGACAGGTAAAATCGGGACTTTGCAGTGTTGAATTAATTTTAAAGTTTCTTTAAGAATCGGCAGAGGGGAGCCATCAGTGGATCGACCACCCTCAGGAAAGATGCAAACAACTTGTCCCTTGCCTATCATTCGAATCATCGTGCGAATTGATTTCAAATCCTGACGATGCCTTCGCATGGGAAAGCCACCGGTTCCTTTGAGTAAAAATCTCATGAGTGGCGTGTTAAAAACATCAGCCGTTGTCACAAATTTTATTTCAAAAGGGACAAATATTCCAAACAGGAAAGGATCAATATAGGATTCATGATTGGCAACGATGAGAAAGGGCCGGTCATGGGGTATATTTTTAGACCCTTCAACCCTAATTCTATACCAGAAGCGAATAACCAGCATACCGATAAGCCAGACAAGTTGGGGGCGAAATCCAACCCGGAGATTTTCTGCCAGTTTGATTTTCCAGTGCCAGAAAGGTGTATTGTTTTTGTATTGGAGATATCGTTCACCAAGTGATCGGGTCAACAAGGATTCCTGCACCAGCAGAAGCCAGAGGAGGTAGAATAAGGAAGCGCTGACAGATAGGATGAGTATCAACCAGCTAAACCCAAAAAATATGAGGAGGACGCCATATTGATAAATGGAGAAAAACCAAAAAAATGGATGCCGTGTTCGTGCATAAAAACCAACATCCACTAATCGTGTACTTTTTGTTGAGAAGTGAAGGTTTCCATCACCAAATCTCAAAATTAAGAGGTCTGATACCACCATGCCATATAGTCCCATGAGAATGAGCAAAGTACCGAAGAAAGTGCTCAGGGACTCAGGCGTATGATTAAGGAACAATTCGGGTGATATATAGAGCACATAGGGGATGAAGGAGAGCTTAAGCGCCAAGCCAAAAAAATTTCGCAATATCCTCAGTCTATTTTTCATAGCTAGCATTTTAACAGAAATTCCAGACCGTTGATATAGAATAAAAATTAGAAAATAATTTCGAATTTGCAGGCTTATGGCCTTGCCCTCAGCAATTACGTCGGATATATTCCCGCTTACGATAATTGAACTCGGAATGGTCTCCATGGTATTGAGACAACTAATAGAGTAAAAAGCACTATTTATTATTGTGCAATTGGGAATCCCAAATAATGAAATTTGAGACAGAATTTAAAAATAATACGCTCATCGTGAGAGTTCAGAATACTACATTCGACATTCGCGGTGTTAAGGCCTTCAAACGTGACATATTTATGGCGATAGCAGAATCAGACTTTAAAGATATCATCATCAATATGGAGAATGTCAGAATGGTTGACAGTACTGGTCTGGGAGGATTGCTTTTTGCAAAACGCCAGGCAACCATCAAAGGGGGAGAATGCTATCTGGTTAAACCCCAACAAAAGATTGCTTCAATTATCAAAATATCGAAACTTGATGATGTCTTCATTATTGTTGATGATGAAGAGACTGCTCTAAAAAAATAGCGTAAGATTTATCTAAAAAAAAAAGCGACCGTGGTCGCTTTTTTTTTTGTTTCTTTCAGGAAAAAGAAACAGGGACAACTAAAATCCGGAAGCGGGGGAATACGACCAGACCGATGTCCCTGTAAAATCATGATAAAAATAGTAGTCAATAGGACACATGTCAATGATTTTAATTGAAATATTTACTAAATATTTCCCGGAAAGAGTCAAGCTTGTTTTAGCTGATTACCTGAAGTGTTATTTGCGGTTAAATATCAGGGCGACAAAGCTCTCAAGATTCATCTGGTTTGAGGATTGAAAAAAGATACACCGCAATCAAGGCAATGATAAATGCCGAGAATCGAGTGCTGACCCATTGACCAAATAGATCAATGACGGTGAAAAGCGTGCCTGTTACCATCCCTGCGATAACTCCTGCCTTGCTGACTCGTCTCCACCAGAGTGTTAGGAGCAATGCCGGTCCAAAGGATGCCCCCAGACCTCCCCAGGCATAACTAACCATTTCAAAAACAAGTTCGGTTGATCGCCAGGCCAGAAAAAATGCCAATAAGCCAATCAAGATGGTAAGTATCCGTCCAATAGTGAGTAAGTCCAGGTGACCTTTAATATTTTGGAGGTAATTTCCGATTAGATCCTCTGTAAGAACCGTGGTGGAGACCAGCAACTGACTATCAGCCGTTGACATCATGGCAGCAATCGCTCCAGAAATAAATATTCCTGCGATCCAGGGATGAAGTAGATTTTGTGCCATGATGGGCATGAGTTTCTCCGGGTCGCTCAGGGACGCGACAGTGGTCAATACCTGACCATCATAGCTCATACTACCCGCACGAAGGAGAAAATATCCGGTAAGACCAATAAACAAACTGCCAAAAAAGGCAGGCACCGCCCAGGCAATGGCGATACGGCGGCTGATTCTGATATTCTCAATTTTATCAATGGCCATATAGCGTGTGAGAAGATGTGGCTGTCCCATATATCCCAATCCCCAGCTCAGTCCACCGATGGCAGCTGCCAGCGCCGCCATGCCGGCCTTCCCCGCCAACAGACTCGATCCATCAAAATGAAAATCAACAGTTGGCAGAGCACTGATCTCAACCAGGGCTACCAGAGGTAAAACCACCAACGTGCCTATCATGATTATACCCTGTACCAGATCTGTCCAGGCTACGGCAAGGAAACCACCCATCAAGGTGTAAAAAACAATAATCACTGCTCCCAACAGCATACCCTGCATGTGTGTTATTCCAAAAGTGACATTTAATACTTTACCGGCACCAGAAAATTGGGCTGCTACATAAAAGGTGAAAAAGAAGGTGATGATGAGTGAGGCGAGCATTCTGAGTGTACCACGATCATCCCGAAATCTTTTGGCAAACAATTCAGGTAAGGTTAAGGCATTATATGTTTCTGTGGCTTCCCTCAATCGCTTCGCTATAAAAAACCAGGAAAACATGATTCCTGAAATACACCCAACAACAGTCCACAATTCCAATAATCCAGCAACCAGTGCTGCTCCAGGCAAACCCAAAATGAGCCAGGCAGATTCACCAGATGCTCTTTCAGAAAATGCAATGACCCAGGGTCCCAGTTTCTGCCCACCCAGGGCAAAATCCTTCAGGGAATTGGTGAGATGCGCGGTATATACACCCACACCTAAGATGAGTAATAGATAGAGTATAAAACCAAGAGTGACAGGGTCCATATCAGCTTCCCTTCAAATGATCTTTGAAAATATATAACGTTTCGTGGGGCAAGGTAAAATAATCGGTGAGGTGAGGAACACCTTTTCTACCTGGAGGGGAGTGGAGAGTGAGACACAACTGAAGGATAAAAGCATTATTAGGCCATTAAAAATTGACTAAATTCTCGCGAAGTGAACTTAATAAATATCAATAAAATAGTTTTGCGCAGTCTGATCACTTGCTTGTTTTTGCATGTCGCAGGATTTGGCCAGACCGATAGCATGCAGGTTTACCCTGGCTTTGATAGCCAACTTTTAAAACTAAAAGTACCGGAGGCGTTTCAACGGAGTAGTCTGAAGCTTGAGGTCTTTGCCGACTCGTCCTGGCAGCTTTATCGTGGTAGTGAGGCTTTGAACTTTTCACAGTCCATGCACCTGCTGGGTCAGGACAAGGTTGTTGAAGAATATGACGTGCACCTGAGCAAAGAGACGAAATATTTAAAGGACTTCAGATCGCGACGGGTTTTCTCAATTATCAGCGGTGTCGCCGGAGTGTCCTATCTCTCGCTGATCTGGAATAAGGGATGGGTCTATCAGATACCTGGCTATGCAGCCATTGCCGTCGGAGTTGTGAGGTATTTAGAGAGTCGGCATATAGAAGTACAGGCATTAAGAGAACAATATTATTTACAAACATTGATCAGTCCATCCAAAGTTCAATTACTAGTAGATGACTATAACTTCCAACTATACCAATATTTATCCACAGCAGGAATCCAATTCAGTGGTCAATAAAAAATTATCGCTTGTCATTTTAATTCTATGTTCTATCACCACAGGCTTTTCGTTTGAAATTTTCCATAAACAACCCCAGCATTTTCTGGAAGGTGTGCCGGGACAGCTTGAGGTGATACTGCCCTACTATCTTGATGAACCAGATTTTGTCAGACTCTATATCAAGGAGCAAAATAAAAATGTTTATCAGGAACTCACATTTTATGACATTAGTGGGACCTGGTACTGCGACATCCCTGCAGCCTATATGAATGGGGATACTTTATGCTACTATATCGGTGCCTCATTCGGTCCTGCGGGTTTGGCAGCATTTCCCCCTGATAATCCAGAGAAAAATCCTATAAAAGTGCCGCTCTTGAAGTTCATAACCAAAAACCGTAAATTTGAACCTGAATTCGTTAAAGATGTCATTGTCTCACATACGGTAACACCCTGGATTCCCAAACCTGCGAGGCGTTCAAATAATTTCCCCGTACTATATATCCCTCAAGCGAATAAGGCATTTGTTGAGAGCGGTTACATCAGAATCGTTGGCAATGACAAGGCTACGACTGAAGATCTGCTCCGATCCATGCTGTATCTTTGTCTTCAGGAAAATGCAGATGCCATCACCAGTTTGAGCTATTCCTTGCTGACTGCCACGGAGGGCATGAGTAAGCTTGAAGGGCACATCGAATTGGAGGGAGTCTACCTGAGAAGAAGTCCCACGAAATGAATGATTCAGGACATGTAATAATTGCCTGAGCAAGGGATTCATTCTAGTTTAATAGCCTTCGTCAATAAGTGAACAATGACGAGAATTTTAATCAATAAAATTGTCACAGGAGTGCAGAATGCCTGAAAAAGATGAAAAACCAGAAGAATCTACAACCGTCGAAGAACCTGTTGATTTTGATAATTCAGAAAGTCGGATGAACTTTTTGAAAGGCCAGTTAAATGATATGCTGGATAGTATCAATAATGTTTATGGCCAGGATCTCATGGATGAGCTTCTGAAACGTCTGGAAAAAACTGTGGAAGATTTCAATGGTGAAGTCAGTGGTCTGATTGGAAAGCTAAAGTTGGGGAAAATTTTTGAAGAAGACGACCCGGTAGAAAGCGCTGCAAATTCAACATCCAGCGCAGAGGATGCCCTGGACAGTGACCACGAAGAAGAAAAGAGCTTTGAGGAACAAGAGGAAGAAGATTCCGATATCGTTGCTCGCATGCGCAAACGTATTACGCACGACTAAAATATTTTATTAGGGTTCAGTGTCAACTAAGTATTCAACACCCCCATCTCCCCATGAGCTAGGGGATAGAATTTTGCGAAATATTGATCAGGTTCGTGAATACCTCAATGTGCTCCTGGAAGAAATTGATACTCCTGCAAAATCCGGAAAAGGTGGGCACAAAGAAGATTGGCAAAGCCATACTCAAAAGCTGGATGCCAGCCTTTCTGAATTGAGGGATATTGTAGATCGGAGTAGGGGAGAGTATAACTAATGAGCGAATCCATGAGGGATGTGGCCAGACTGATCAAGACCTTTGATGGGGAGCTTCGCAAAGCCTTGCTAACTTCAAGATCAGGTCTTTTTAGAAATGGCAGAGATGAGCTATATATCCGATCGAATGTTCCCCTGGGGCAGACTTATACAGACGAGGTTATTGGCATTTTCGCTGATCCCTCAGATTTAGATTTTTATTATAAAATATACCTTACTGAGGAAGACTGATATCCTTCCAACACCGATTGGATTAGAATTTGCATCAAGGATATCAAAACAAGATATGACTTCATATTTTGCCAACAAATAAACGATTCATGGATTGAGGAGTTCAATTATGGCAGATAAAATTGTCCGCGTCCCCCAGGCATCAAACGAGCCAATATTAGACTACGCGCCGGGATCTCAGGAAAAAGCAGATCTATTAAATATTCTAAACAAAATGAAGTCAGAGATCGTTGACATTCCCCTCATTATTGGCGGAAAAGAGATTTTTACAGGTGAGACTGGCAGGAATGTCATGCCCCATGATCACCAACATGTTCTGGCAACCTACCATATGGCCGGAACAAAGGAAATTAAGCAGGCTATTGAGGCTTCTCAGAATGCCTGGAAAACCTGGTCGGTGATGCCCTGGGAATCACGGGTAGCTATATTCAAGAAAATGGCTGTATTACTGGCTGGTCCCTACCGAAACATTATCAATGCTGCCACTATGCTGGGTCAGAGTAAAAACGCATACCAGGCTGAAATCGATTCGGCCTGCGAATTGATCGACTTTTTCAATTTTAATGCGGGATATCTCCAGGAGATTTACGCTCAGCAACCCGCTTATTCTCCGAATGGGACGTGGAATCAAGTAGAACACCGACCCCTGGAAGGGTTCGTATTTGCCGTTACTCCATTCAACTTCACTTCCATCGCTGGAAATTTACCCACTGCACCCGCCCTCATGGGGAATGTAGCGCTCTGGAAACCAGCATCGTCTGCTGTATATTCCGGCTATTTTCTCATGAAAATGTTTGAAGAAGCGGGACTGCCTGATGGCGTCATCAACTTCATCCCTGGCAAAGGTTCGATTGTAGGACCCAAGGTCATGGAAAGTGAACATCTTGCGGGCATTCATTTTACAGGGTCCACAGCAGTTTTCCAGAATATGTGGAAGACCGTTGGAAATAATATTGCCAGCTATAAAACCTATCCCCGTATCGTGGGGGAAACCGGTGGCAAAGATTTCATCGTTGCCCATGAATCTACTGATATTGAAGTATTGCGAACTGCGGTCATCCGTGGAGCCTTCGAATATCAGGGACAAAAGTGCTCCGCAGCTTCACGTGTGTATGTCCCACGATCTATGTGGTCTGAATTTAAGGAAAGCTACATTTCTGAAGTCGCCAAAATAAAAGTCGGTGATGTGGAAGATTTTGGGAATTTTATGAATGCCGTGATTGATAAAGGCGCTTTCAGTGATATCACCGCGTTCATTGACTATGCCAGTAGCCACAAGGATGCTGAAATAATTACTGGTGGCAAGTATGATGATTCCGTGGGTTACTTCATTGAGCCAACGACCATCGTGACAAGTGATCCTCATTTTAAAACCATGGAAGAGGAGATATTTGGTCCAGTTGTTACCATTTACGTCTATGATGAAACGTGGAGTGATATTCTGGATATCGTTGATGCGACGAGTCCTTATGCTCTGACAGGCGCTATTCTGGCCAAAGATAGACATGCCATCCAGCTGGCCCTGGAAAAACTGCGCCATAGTGCTGGAAATTTTTACATCAATGACAAACCCACAGGAGCAGTTGTTGGACAGCAGCCATTCGGCGGCAGTCGCGCATCTGGAACCAATGATAAGGCGGGCTCAATATTCAATTTAATTCGCTGGATATCGCAGCGGACCATCAAAGAGAATTTTTTGCCACCTACTGAATTTCCCTACCCCTTTATGGATAAAGAGTAGGGGATAATAATCCCAGCTCGGTTGGAAAATTTGCTTGATTTGAACCAAGATATCACTGAAAGTGTCATCCAAAAATGAGCGATTTTGAGCAACTCCATATCAATGGCAGAAGTGTCTTACATCGGCCAGCTATTCATTCGGAACAGGTAAAAGCCAGTCTCATTTTATTACATGGATATGGTGCCGACGAATATGACCTCATGGGTCTGTCGAGCTATTTCGATGAAAATATTCAAGTGTTAAGTATCAGGGGCAGCAGTGTCACTCCGTACGGTGGTGCCTCGTGGTTTGATATTGACATGCTGGCAGATGGGAGTCTCAGGTTTCATATCGATCAGGCCAAAAATAGCGCGGAGGGAGTGATTGAAGTCATCACTGAGCTCAAACGGGAAGGAGTCATTCAGTCAAATCGACTGATTATGGCAGGTTTTAGTCAGGGAGCTACCATTGCAAATCTGATCGCCTTCCAAAAACCTGAGCTTATTCAAGCATTGCTCATCATGAGCGGACGACTGCCTGAAGATGTGGTAGAACTCTCTGGCGATGTCTCAAGATATCAGGGTTTGCCTGTTTTTGCAGGACATGGATTAAATGATAATGTCATTCCCATAGAATATGGTCGCCAGATTGTGGGCTTTTGGGATTCAATATCTGACCTGGAACATTTTGAATATCCTATGGGCCACGAAATATCTCAGAATGAACTCATGGATATCCAGAAGTGGATGGAAAAGGTATTAGCCAGGTCCTGACATAAAATCAATCCGAAATGATTATTTATATTGTCACTTTTGTAGATGCGAGGCATCTATTATAAAAGAGGAGTGAATATGAAATTTAAAAGATTGAGTATTTTATTGATAGTGGGTGTCATATTATTTTCGTGTAACGACAAATCTGGTGATACCAGCAGTGATATACCCATAAATGTATCAGGGGAAATTCGTGATGGTTATCGCCATCTGCCTATAGATTTTAGAAGTGATTCGATTCAGTTGGTCGTGTATCGGGGTGACTATGTAAAGTTTGATCTAAATGATCAAGGGGATCCTCAGGTAGAATACTCCTTGAATATTCCTGAACTGGGCGTGGATGCCCTTCTCAAGGATAACACCTCAGAGCAGCCCTATTTCAAAATGAAGACGACGGGCCAGTACCCGTTCATGATTGGACAGAAGCTGGGGGAACTTGAGGTAATGGAGCTTCGTCAATCGAACTATCGTGAACTGTCAGCGGAGGAAGCCTGGCAACTTCTCATGGACAATCCGCCACTGCTGCTGGATGTTCGGACAAAAGAAGAATATAATCGAGGATATATCAAGGGGGCCATACTCATCCCTTTGCAAGAACTCCAGGCACGTGCAGGCGAGCTTGAGAAATACCAGAATAACCCCATTCTCATTTATTGTGCTACAGGTAATCGCAGCACCACCGCTTCCAAAATTCTATTGGATCGGGGATACAAGGATGTTATGAACTTACGTATGGGCATTATGGGCTGGGCTAGTAAAGGCTACAATATCCAGTTTCAGTAAAATCACCTCTAAAACAAAAAGAGAGGCTTTCTCAGAACATGAGATGGCCTCTTTTTTTTAGCCACGGATGTACACGTATTTTCACTGATAGGAACAGGCAATGGTTGCCCAAACCAAGGCAGATGCGTTTTGGAAGGTGTTCTGGTGAAGTGTCTGCATCTCAACCTAAACCCAGTTTACTCTATACCTTTATACCCTCGACATTTTTTAAAAAAAAGGTCACCCTTTTGGGACAGCCTCTTTTTTAATATCAATTATTTTCAGGACTAAGAATTAAGACAACTTTTACAGGTCCCTTCGAGCTCGAGATGAAAAGACTCAACCTGAAAATCATGCTTTTCTGCAAAGGATTTGATGATTGCTTGATCAATCATTTCAACATCATACCATTTACCGCAAACTGCGCAGCGAAAATGATCGTGGTGCCCAATATTTCCATCGTAACGAACCATGGACTCATCTTTGAGTTTGATAATTCGCCCGGTCTCAACCAGCTGATTCAAATTACGATATACCGTTCCGAGGCTAATATTAGGAATTCGCTTTCTGGTTTCTTTATATATCCAATCTGCATTGGGGTGGACCAGGGTACTCTGAACTACTTCAAGAATAGTTTCTCTTTGTTTGCTGTATCTTTGTTTAATTGCTTCCATATTGTGGTAAAGCTAAACATAACCTGAGAGATTTCAAGCTAATAGTAATAGTTACTATTAACTCTGCTATTTCGCATGGCGTTGGAGAATTCGCCACGCAGCTGGATATTTGTTGCGAATTTGACCTGTAGCCAGAACATGCATCCAACCCAATCCGTATCCTTGATGAACCATCAGGTTGTAGCCGATTGGATAGTCATGGCCGTGGCTGGCATTCATATGGGCCAGGTAGTCCAGAGCGGCTTCTGAGTCGAGCTCGATGGTCTGAATATGCCGCGAGATAGATTGACTCAAGGCCAATTCCGGGGAGGGCTTCAGATCACCATGATATACTTTTCCCATGTATAAACCGGAACTGGTAATCCGTAGAGCCTTGCTGATGGTTAAATAGTCTTCATAGATAGATCTGGGAATAGCGAAGCGGTGCTCTGCTCGATTGATAAATGTATATCTGTCCGGTAAATGCAACCATTTATGGTCTTCCTCAGTCGCCGGTTCAGAATATTTGCTATGTGATGATCTATGACTTTTGGAACTTAGGTTTGGAGGCTCATTTTTTTTAAATGCTGCAATAAAAAATCCTTCACCCTGGGTTCGGTGCGGGTAAAAGCGATATCCTGTGCTTTTGGGACCTGTTCGAACCACCCCCCAGAATGAAGGAATCTCCAGAGCCAGAGGAATCAATCCAGATTCTTGCTCCAACCATTGCATATTTTCTTCATTTTCCTCCTGAGAAAAGGTACAGGTGCTGTAAATCAAGATCCCATTATTGGCAAGGGATGGGTAAATTTCTGCCAAAATGCGTTTTTGACGGCTGGAACAATGAGCCACATTTTGCGCTGACCATTCTTGGATGGCCCCATAATCCTTTCTCATCAAACCCTCTCCCGAACAAGGGGCATCAACCAGGATAAGGTCAAAGAAGTTGGGAAGTGTTTTAAAATATTTGGGATCACTTTGCGTGACAATATGATTGTCCCCACCCCAGCGTGTTAAGTTTTGACGTAAAACTTTATTCCTGGAAGGGAGAATCTCATTGGCAACGAGAAGTGAGTCTTTGGTGAGAAGCGATTGTAAATGGGTTGCCTTGCCCCCTGGAGCAGCACTGAGATCCAACACACGCAGGTCGTTATCGAGAGCCGCTACACTCCTCACGACGTGGGCCAGGAACATGGAAGAAGCTTCCTGAACATAATATGTGCCGGCATGAAACAGTGGATCGTCGGTGAATCTCGGTCGTGATTCCAGATATTTACCATGATCAGCCCAGGGTATATCAGTGGCATCGGCGTAGCGGTCCGTTGGTTTGCCGGGATTTAGGCGTATAGAAATGGGGGGAGGGGCATCCAGCGCTGTCTGGAATTGATCAAACTCATCGCCAAGTTGACCCCTGAGACGAATTTCCAGAGCAATGGGTAGTTTGATATGTGGACCGATCATTGTGGAAACTAAGAGGGGAAGCGCAAAAAGAAATCAATAAGAGCGGAGGGAAATCTCCTTTTGTAGCTTCGCTTTAGCAATAAAAACTTTGCGCAATTGATAATTACAGGCACTATATTTGCATTAGTATTATCTTGGAGTAATAATTGCCAAAAAGCACCAATATTCTAAAGAATCTATCATCGAAGACATTCTTTCTGAATAGTAAATAATTTGAAGGAGTTTGAGTATGTCATTATTGAAAAAAAAGTTAGAACAAATCATCCCTCCATTTCGTGACGAGGTTGCAGAAATACGCAAGAATCATGGCGACAAAAAGTTATGTGATGTGACAGTTGCCCAGGCATACGGCGGTATGCGAGGTGTAAAAGTTATGATCACTGAAACTTCTGCTCTGGATCCTGAGGAAGGGATTCGCTTTCGTGGGTATACGATTCCTGAGCTTCAGGAAAAATTACCCCATGCTGCAGAAGGTGAGGAGCCCTTGCCGGAAGGTTTGTTTTACCTCCTGATGACCGGTGAACTACCCACAGAAGAAAATATTGCTGAAATCACCAAAGAATGGCAGGAAAGGGGAACTCTCCCTGCCCATGTCTATAAAGCCATCGATGCACTTCCCAAAACTACCCATCCTATGACTCAGTTCTCTGTTGGAATTGTTGCTCAGCAGACTGAATCGATTTTTGCTGCGGAATACCGGGAAGGGATCAATAAACTTGATTATTGGAAACCAGTCTATGAAGACACCATGAATCTGCTTGCTCGTCTTCCAGCTCTGGCAGCATACATTTATCGTCGTTCATACAAGGATGGAAAAATTATTCCTGCTGATCCAACACTTGACTGGGGTGGTAACTTCGCTCACATGATGGGTTTTGACACGAAGATGTTCAGAGAACTCATGAGAATATACCTGACCATTCATGCCGATCATGAGGGTGGGAATGTATCCGCACACACGACACATCTTGTCGGATCAACCTTGTCTGATGTCTATTATGCCTTATCAGCTGGCATGAATGGACTGGCTGGTCCCCTTCACGGTCTGGCAAATCAGGAAGTCTTACGCTGGATTATGGATGTAAAAGAGCAGCTCGGGGGTGGTGTGCCCACGATGGAAGATTTGAAGAAATTCGTTTGGGATACACTGGCTTCGGGCAATGTGGTTCCTGGGTATGGACATGCAGTGCTGCGTAAAACGGACCCTCGCTATTCAGCACAGCGGGAATTTGCCCTCAAGCATATGCCGGATGACGAACTCTTCCAGGTCGTAAGTATGCTTTATGAAGTGGTTCCACCTATTTTACTGGAACAGGGAAAAGCCAAGAATCCATGGCCAAACGTGGATGCACATTCAGGTGTACTATTGGTTCACAATGGGATGCATGAGTACGATTTTTATACTGTACTTTTTGGTGTCTCGCGTGCCATGGGCGTGTTGGCATCTACCGTCTGGGACCGGGCTATTGGCTTGCCTCTGGAGCGACCAAAATCCCTCACAACCCAATACATTAAATCCATTTTGTAAAAGCGGGGATCAGACCAATACAAAGCCCTGGGTAATGCCGGGGCTTTTATTTTTTTAGGCTGATTTCTTCCTCGAGCAAATAATCATATTTTATTAGGTTGACTACTGGGGATAAATAAATTTCACGACCACCAGTTAGATATTTTGTTTAATCGGTTTTCGTCTGGAGTTTTTTTGGGGAAATATTTTTCATGCAATTAAAAGATACTCGTGTGCTCATCGTTGAAGATGAGATTGTAGTTGCCAGTGAAATTAAACTACGCCTTGAGGCTATGGGATATGGCGTAATGGGGATTGTTAATAATGGTAGAGATGCTATTACTCGGGCCAATGAGCATTATCCTGACGTGATCCTTATGGACATCACTCTAAAAGGCAAGATGAACGGCCTGGAAGCAGCTCGGGAAATCAGTAGAGAGACCGATATTCCCGTAATATTTATTACTGCCCACACTGATAAGCCAACACTTGACTCTGCCCGCGAAGCGAGCTCGCATGGTATTTTCACGAAGCCATTTAGTGATGATGAATTAATGGCAGCCATTCAACAAGCCACTATTTCCAAGCTGATGACGAATTATCTTAAGGACAAAGATGAAGCAGATGGCGATTTGGAGGACCCGGAGTAAGTCCTCAGTTATAAATATTTAACCAGCCCCCCCTGATCTTTTTCAATAATAAAACCAAATTTATAAAAATACCCCGGATGTAAAAATCCAGTTGTGATCATCTTCTTCTGGGAATTTCTCATCCGATTGACAAATTCGTTTAACAGGCCCCTGCTGACCCCGCTGCCTCGATGATTCTCTGAGACGACGACTTTATCCATATAGACCACATCATCCCCCTGGTCGAGGTAAAAGAGTCCACCTATAACGCTACCCTTCTTATTTATTGCTACCAGGAATTTATGCTCGTGGGTAAAATTAACATCCATTCGAGCTTTTATAAAATGCTGCTGAAGCTGAATTATTTCCTTGGGGTGCATCGCTCTGCGAATACGAAAGGTGGTGCCCTTGCTATCATGCCTGGAAATCATAATTTCAATTTCATCCAAAGCAGTGGATCGGGTGGCGATAAGTTCAATATCTTCACTGGGTGGCAGCTCTGGGAATGCCAGCCGCTTAAGAAAAAATGAGCTATATTCCTCCATTTCATTTGATCCAATATATTGACTGATTTCACTTTGGAGTGTGCCCCCATCGATGGCGTGTTGCCGCTGATTTCTTCCCAGATGGGTCAAATATGCTTTTAATTGTGCATCAGCTTCAGAAAATACTGTATTCATAAATAGTTGAACACGGGCATCAGGGTATTCGGGCTCACTGTCCTGGATATTGTAATCTCGGTATAAATCCTTCAAAAAGTGAGCTTTTGCATTGAGAGTAGCCCCCTGGTTGATGGAGAGCCAACGATGATAACGGCGCGTTGCGAAATAAACAGATTTTGGCTGAAAACCTTTCTGCTCAACCCAATCCAAAAACTGGAGCAGATCTTTACGCCGTGGTGTGCTGGTATGCTCATTTTCCAGAATCTCATTGAAAAAATCTGGACAATGCTTTTGCCCCAAAGCCTCCCTCATGGCGTGATAAAGTATTTCTGTCCCCACCTTGAGATTGAATTTGGGGAACTCCTGCTCGGTGGCTCTAATAAATAATCTTTCCAGATTCTCAATAAACTCAAGGCCGGATGTTACTTCTGTGATACCTGCAATTGAAACCAGGCGACCGCCCACGTGATAATCGTGTATGGGGACGATTATTTTTCCTGGACTGGGAATAGAAATCATTTTCTTAAAACGGGTCCGCTTCCAGAAACTTGTGTAGGTCAATACTGCAGTCCAGACAAAATGGGGCCATATATGTTCGGGGGAGGGCATTTCATCTGAGGAACCGGCCCAGATAGCCTGTTTCAAATATTCACGAACTGTTAGCCCCGAAATAAATTCTTCTGACCACAGGTCTTGTTCTGGTTTATAGCATCCCAGGGTCTCGACCAACTGGTTAAATTGATTGTCACGGGAACAGGCCATGAGCCAGAATAATTCAGTGTTGACCTGTTCTGAAGTCAATTCATCATTCAAATTAAGAGCGAATTTATAGCTCCCATCACTACTCTGAACTGTTACCCGGTAAACAGTTTTCCCATGCGCACTGGCCAATAGATTGATCCAAATACCTTGAGGTGGAATTTTCCTCAAACTGAGTTGCTTCCCTTCAAAAAGCAGGTACATCGACTCATTCAGTAAAGATGTATTGATAAAAGCTGAAGTAATTCGTTTACGATGTGGTGAGGTGACAGGTTTGTCGAAAAGCAAAACATCCTCCCAGTCCAGAGTTTGCTCGTGCTGAATGTTTCCAGTATCAGGATCCATGGCTTGCATTGATTGAGAAAAGTTTTCATTCAAGGCTGCATAGGTGCCAAGGATTTTTTGGGTAATATTACTTTTTGCAGGGAGATTGACAATTGAGCTGATCATGGCAGCTCTGATAGTGGCATAGTATCTGGGGAATTGCTTGGACCATGAAAAAAGAATCCCCAGAACATTTTCAAAAAGAATGGAAGACTTCTCCGCCTGAGACTCTTGACTGGATAACCATTTCAGGTAGTTGGAGGCGAGTCCAACTTTTTGAATATTGATGTTTGACCAGGAGGAAATATCGGAATTGATATTAAACAGCACTTTTCTTCCCAGAGCGTAGGTGACAATTCTTTCCAGATCATTAGCAGGAAAGAGTGCCACCACCTGTTCTACAGCAAATTGAGATTGAAGCAGATCATCAGATCGGATGAGACGTAGAAAAGCATATCGGACAATATTTCTGATGCTATCGTTGGAATTTGAGTAGATTCGATTCAAAAGACGAAAGGCGGGTTGAGAGGGGCGCAGGGTTTGAGAATAAACCATTAAAATGACTGGATACAAGGTTTCGAGGGAATATTCCGAATGACTCAATGCTTTTTCTATATCAGATTCCGCCTGCTGTTTGTCCTCCCTGGAAAATTCCAGATCAGTCCAGGTTCCAGGAAGTAAGTCTGGACTCAGATTGACTGGTTTTATTCTCAAATGAGAATAATCCAGAAATTCTTCTAATTCAAGGTTCCCAAGGCAATAGGCAGGTTGTCTAATAAATTCCTCAAATTGAAGGATATTTCCCTGAAACTGGTAGAAAAATGATCCAATCCGAATCTCGTCAATCCCTCGTTCAATTCTCAGAGAATATCGCTTATTCCTATGCTTGAGAATTTTATCCTCAAT
The DNA here is from genome assembly GCA_021736185.1 of Fidelibacterota bacterium. GTDB lineage: Bacteria > Fidelibacterota > UBA8477 > UBA8477 > JABMPR01 > JABMPR01. Next base: position 28,831 of record JAIPGJ010000004.1, read on the forward strand.
GAGCAGGTCATTTTGAGTCCAACCTCGCTGTAGAAATACCCAATTAGGTATTTGAACCTCCAGGTCTTCCATGAAAAACGATTTGTAGGGCCTTTCATACAGGGAATCAACCGTCGTTTTGAAGTGTTCCAGAATGATTGATCGTTTAAAGGTTCCCTTTTCTGTCAACTCACCTAAATCCTTCTTGAAATCCCGGTCTACCTGACGGAAATCGACAATTCTTTCAAAGGGAGCTAAAAATGAATTCACGGAGTGAATCACATTGGCTAAATAGTCTCGTACTTTTTGCTCATCGGCCCAGATGGTCTTCACATCTTTATGCTTCTTATTCAATCTCACCAAGGCTGTATTATAGGGCATATGATCACCCACAATAAAGAGCTGGTGGATGCTGTCAAAATCCCTGAACATATTTTCTATTTTTTGGGGAGCGATGGTCTGACCCTTGGCATTTTTATAGATTTCTTTTTTGCGATCAATGATTTCAATTTGGCCATCTTCAAGAGATTGAAAAATATCACCTGTCGTAAACCATCCATCAGGGCGTTCATCAGGATCGGTTGGATTCCAGTAACTACCTGATACATAGGCACCACGAATCCACAACTCGCCATCCTCAGCCAGTTTTATTTCCATGCCTGGCAGAGGAATACCAACTGAGTTTTCGATATAGCCATCAGTCGGTGTCATGGTGATTCCACCGGTAGCTTCAGTCATACCATATCCGCTATGCAGATGTAAATCATAGGCCTGAAAAAACCGAAATATTTCAGGTGGTAAATAGCCTGCAGCTGAAAGTCCCCAGCGTAAAGCCCCCCCCGTGACCTCTTTGACCCTGGGAGCTATATTGACAGGGTCCTCATTTTGGAGATCAATCTTTGAAGCAATGGTATCATAGATATCCTGCCACCTTTTGGGTATACTGATAAGGACAGTCGACTGATTGTCTTTGAGATCGCTCAGCAGAGATTGTATGCCTTTGCCACTGGAAAATGTATACTCAGCTCCCCAGAAGATTGAACCCCACATTTCAAGAAACCTCCCAAAGGTGTGAAACAGAGGCAGAAAGCAGAGGAAGCGATCTTCACTCCCCAGGTTTAAAGCCAGACTTCTGGCAAATCTTTTAGAAATGATATTCTCATAAGTGAAAACAATACCCTTCGGATATCCGGTAGTACCAGAAGTATACATAATACTGGCGATATGTGAGAGAGTGACTGACAGCCGGATTCCTTCCAGCCAATTCAAGGTTTCTCCTGAACCACCTTCATCCACTAGAGTCTTATAGGATTTAACCAGGGGATTGTTTGTAGTGAAGCGATCGTATGTAATAATATGCTTGATAAATGGTAACTTGGGTAGCATGCTTTCGAGGCTGCGTAAATGTTGGGAGTCGGAAATGAATACCCCTTCTATTTCAGCATGGGCAAGAATGTACTCTATCTGAGCTGGGGGTGCAGCAGGTTGGATTGGAACATTGACAAATCCATAGCTCAGGCAGGCTATATCAGTGATAGCTACCTCCAAACGATTTTCAGATATGATGGCAATTCTAGGGCTGGTGCTGCCCATCAATTCAATGAGGGCGGCAGCGAGATGATCCACTGAATTTTTCACAGCTGACCATGATTGTTGTTGCCACTCGCGGCCCTGTTTAAAATTAAAGAGGGTTTTATTCCCCAGTGTTGTAGCCCGGCGTTGGAAGAGATGACCTGGCGTATAATTCAGTTTGCGCATCATCTCCAGCTCTCGATTGAACCATTCATTTTGAATGTTCGATGACTTTATCAGTGAGGTAAAAGAAGGGTTCCATCCCTGTTCTAAAAGGAAAGTCAGACTATCCCGACTCCCTGTTGCCAGGATGTGGTCGGCATATTTGAGAAATTCATCTGACCAAGCGTTCAAATCCTCAGGTGGTTGAGCTTCCAAAGCGGTGAAATATTGCACAAGAGCAGTTTCTTGCTCAACTAAATCTGAATCCACATTATCCAAGAGATCGTGAGGGGAATATTTCACCGCTTTTCCTTTTTCTTTAGCCTGTAACATAGGAAGGATAATCTTGACATCCAAATTAATTGCTAAGTGCCACCTGCTGAATAGAGCAACGGTTTAATCGTGTTGATATTTACTTATGATTACAGCGCGTTATTTTAATAAATGTGATGAAATTCGTCCGAAAGAGATTATAATCCTTTACCCATCAATTTTCATGAATTGACGCGTATATGGCACAAGATTTGTCTCACATAAAGGACAATGTTAAATATGGCACAAACATCGGATTGTTCAGGTACTGGCATCTCCTTCGCATTTATTGACATGCGACAGCAGGAGAGCAGTAAGAGATCTGAGATCCAATTTTCAGGAGGTATGCATGTCTAATCATGTCGCAGAATTTATGGCTGGTGTTCAGGCGAAGAATCCGGCACAGCCAGAGTTTATTCAGGCAGTTGAGGAAGTAGTCAGTTCATTAATGCCTGTTTTAGAACGTCACCCCCATTATCGTGAAGCCAAGATTTTAGAGCGTATCGTCGAACCAGAGCGGGTGATCATATTTCGGGTTCCCTGGGTAGATGATTCAGGAACCGTCCAGGTTAACCGGGGTTTTCGTGTGGAGTTTAATAGCGCCATCGGACCCTACAAGGGTGGCTTGCGTTTTCACCCAAGTGTAAACCTTGGTATTCTGAAATTTCTCGGTTTCGAACAGGTTTTCAAAAATTCACTTACTACCCTCCCAATGGGTGGTGGTAAGGGTGGCTCTGATTTTGATCCCAAAGGTAAATCTGACACAGAAGTGATGCGCTTTACACAGGCATTTATGTCAGAGCTCTTCCGTCACATCGGACCCAACACAGATGTTCCAGCAGGCGATATCGGTGTCGGTGGTCGTGAAATTGGTTTCCTTTTTGGTCAGTACAAAAAACTTAGAAATGCCTTTGAAGGGGTATTGACAGGTAAATCCTTGAACTGGGGTGGAAGCTTAATTCGACCTGAAGCCACTGGTTATGGAACGGTTTACTTTGCCGAAGAGATGCTCAAGACCAGAAATGATAGCATTGAAGGTAAAATTGTGACGATCTCCGGTAGTGGAAATGTGGCCCAGTATGCCACTGAAAAAGTTTTAGATCTTGGTGGGAAGCCTGTCACACTATCAGATTCTGCAGGAAGCATTTATGATCCTGCCGGCATCGATAGAGACAAATTAGCCTGGGTCATGGATCTGAAGAACAATCGTCGTGGCCGAATCAAAGAGTACACCGATGAATTTGGTGGTGAGTATTATGAGGGTCAACGCCCATGGCATGTTAAATGTGATGTTGCACTGCCCTGTGCTACTCAAAATGAGGTCAATCAGTCAGAAGCTGAAATTTTGATTAAAAATGGTTGTTTTGTGGTTGCCGAAGGTGCAAATATGCCTTCTGATCCTGGTGCAATTGATGTTTATCAGGCTGCAAAAATACTTTATGGTCCAGGAAAAGCCGCCAACGCTGGTGGTGTTGCTGTATCAGGTCTGGAGATGTCTCAGAATAGTCTACGTCTTTCATGGACCCGTGAAGAAGTAGATGAACGGCTTCATAACATCATGAAGAGCATTCACAAGAGTGCTATTGAGACTGCCAAACGCTATGGCTTTGAAGGTGACTATGTCGCTGGTGCAAATATTGCCGGTTTCTTGAAAGTTGCTGATTCAATGATGGATCAGGGTGTCGTTTAAGCATCCCTCTCCAAAATAGGTTCAAAAAAAACGCGGTGCTTCCCCGCGCTTTTTTATTTCAAGAAATGATAAGATCCCGCTTCTAGGTTAGAAATACGAGGGAAAAGTTAAGTGAAATAAAAAACGCGGTGCTTCCCCGCGCTTTTTTTATTTCAAGAAATGATAAGATCCCGCTTCTAGGTTAGAAATACGAGGGAAAAGTTAAGTGAAATAAAAAACGCGGTGCTTCCCCGCGCTTTTTTTATTTTAAGAAATGATAAGAACCCGGCTATAACTTAGAATAACGAGATTAAGCTGTTACCTCAGCATTGATCTTGGATCGAAACGTTTGATAAAGCTCTTCCAGACGTTGGCCCTGTTTCTCAATCGCCTCACTCAATGAGGGAAGATTTTCACCAGGGTAGGAGTGACCTTTGGCGATGGTTTTGCAATACTCAAATCCTTTGACCATGTTGTCATAGAATGCGTGAAGAGAGGGATACTCTTTGGGACTCATTGCATCATGAATAAGGGTCCGGAAATGGTCAACATAGAGCTGAATCTCCTTGGCAAACATATGGGGCCGATCTGAGGACAGCAATTCTTTACCGCGACCATAAATCTGATCAATCATCTCTTCCAGAGAATAATTCCTATTAAACCAGGAAAGATTAGGTCCGGGACAAATTGCTTGCGGTGATCTCTCGGCAGGTGAAATTCCCAGGCTGATGAGAACCCCATTTCCCAGATGCTCACAAAGACAGGTTTTTGCCAGGACTCTATTGATTGCCGCATCTTTTTCAATCCCAGGTGCCATCTCATTTTCAATCTGAGCCAGTTTGTGGTTCATGTATTCTGAAGAGGCCGTGCAAATTGGCAATTCCGTGAATTCTGTATTTGAGACTAGGAATCCTTTGGGACAAGGTGAGCCAGGTTTTCCTTTGCGATAGCGATCCATTGACCATTTTTCAGATCCTGAATCTTTTAAATTATTAAAAGGAACACCCAGGGGAGAAGCGCCGCTCAGATAGAGGCTGTCATCTGTAGCATTCATCAATTGCATACGTGTTACGGTATCAATGGGCGTTGCCTCCGGAACCAGGAGAAAAGGACTGGCCCAACCCGTACGATCCATGCCAAAATCTTTTTCTAAGCGCTGTACTTCACCATGATTGCCGATGCCACCCTGTACGGTTATTTCTGGGTGGTGTTCAATATCCTCAGGATAGTCCCATCCCATTTTTTCATAGAAACGTTTGATGATGGGCTGGAATTGAGTCCCTAGCTCAGCTCGCTTATCTTTGAAGTCCTGGAGGAGAATAGGGAGTAAATGACCGGGAGAGGCAAAGGCATGACCGCCACAATTCAATCCTGACTCAATTCTGAATTCTGAGATTTCCAGACCTTTTTTAGCCATATAACGACCTTGAATCATGGCGGATCTGAAATCACTGACTTTGAGAATAATCTTCTTTTTTATTTCACCACTCTGATCGCGATAAAAATCCTGATACTTCGTCATGTAACCATACAGGCTTTGATTGATTCCAGCCGAAAAAACCATGGCGGATTCAAGTTTACTCTTGGCGAAACCCCGGAGGGCTGCTTTAGCATCAGAAAAACCTTCACCCAGTGGGGTACCATGTTTGTCCATATCGATACGATCCACTTTGACCATAATATTTACATCTATCCCACCTGGTCTCATCCTACGGGTTAAATCGGCTGATATCTGGTCTCGTAATTCACCTGGCTGTGTGGCCAAAAGATCTTGATAAGTCTTCTTGAGAGTACTTGTGTCTGGCAATAACTCGAAATACCGGGTTTTCTCATTTTTCTCGAAAAAGGGAAGTGAACGCACATGTTCCATTTTCAATTGTACGATGTCATTGACCATGTCAAGGTAGGCTGTAATGCGCTTGGCACGACCATCCTCTTCACGATGGGGAATCCGTTCATAGGGTAAATTGTATTTTCCTGTATAAAATTTTCTAAGTCGTTCCAACAGGATATCATCAATAATGGAAATCACTGAAGTGATGCCTAAATGGGCCAATCGAATAGGCGTGTCGATTGAATGACCAGTTCCCATGACGGGTATATGAAAATTATGAGTTGTATCTGTCACTAAGGGACCTCACAAATAAGTTAAGCTAACTGTCTCAATGCCAAACCTTTAGGTGGAAAACCTTCGCAGGCATTGCTATGCGCAATAGTAACCACGATAATCAGGAATTCAATAAAAGAATCTGTGGTAAATGTTAACATTCTGACAACCTAAGATTTCATTCTGAAAAGGATAAAACAAAAAGGGGCCGCCCTTTTGGGACAGCCCCTTTAAAAACTAATCATTTGCAGCTTAGAAAAAGTACCTGACTCCAAGATTTCCCCCGAAACCAAAACCGCCGCCCCCTGAAATTTTCAAGGTCGGTGTACTTTCAATGAAAATATCTAAATTATAGTCTGAAAGATAGTAACCCAATCCAATGACACCACGAACACCCAGATCCAGCTCGGTAGTCTCTTCCAGATCGTCGTTTAAGCCTTTATGTGTCCCCAGTGCAATACCCCCTCCATAATAGACAGGTGTTGTATTGTCTGTAATTTTGAGCAATTCAGGCATATCAAATAAATAGTCTGCAGACAGATTGCTTCCAAGATTCCAATTGACAGCAACGGCGTTGGTCTCACTCATCCAATATTTTCCGCTAATACCGTCAACGGACAATCCAATTCCGATACCTGAATTTTGTCCGAAAGCACTCAGTGCAATCATCAAAAAGGTAAACAACGAAATAAAACTTTTAAACATATTTACTGCTCCTCTAAAATTACAGTGAATGTAAAATATTTCTATTCATGCTCAATCAAAAATATTTCAGATGTCTCTTTCCAGGGCTATGCTACCAGGGCGCCAGACATGTCCTTCTCCCTTCATACCATCAACTTGAATGACAAATGGATCTTCAAAATGAAAGTGTTTGAGATATTTAGTCTGGCTTGTGGGCTTTTGGCTTTTAAACCACTCCAGATTCATGTTTTCAGTTAAAAGTCGTGGTGGAATCGTGAAATAGCTGATTCCCAGAGAAGTGATGTTCTGAAAAAAGTGACTTCCAAAGGAGGGGTCAACATATAAATTGGGTAAACCCACTTCTACAATAGATCTGGCATTGGAAATAAAATTCCAGCTGACAGGAATCCCAAGCATGGGATCTGCTGTTCCCCAGCGTCCCGGCCCTACCAGGAGATATGATTTTTCTGGACTAAATTCTCGATTTATCACTCGTATTTCCTGAGCAATCTGCTGGCTTTTTAAAATTTCGAAATGATCAATATCGATATACACTAAATCATGAATTTCGATATTATCACCATTCCCCAGACAGATATCACTCTTAAAGATTTCATCTGTTTTTGCTGCCTGGGTTAGGTCAACCAGGTGCGGTCGTTCAAAAGTGACCATAGGTCTGATTTGTAAAATGGATAATTCAGCAGGTTCGCCTGATTTATCTGGAAGATTTACAGCGAATTCCATTTCCACCTCACAGCCCATACCGATCTTGCCAAATCCCATCAAATCGCTAAGCATATTAGCCAGGGGGAGGGATTTCCATTTCAAAATATTCGCGAAGGTAATGATGCGGGGTCCCGCTTCGAAGAGGGAATCACGAAAGCGTCCATCTTGAAACGAATAGACACTGGCTATCTGGTCAAGGCTGCCATGCTCCTCGGCAATTTTTAAATCGAGTTGCACTAGATTGGAACTTTCACCACTTTCCAGAGGCAATTCACAGCGGGCGGTATCCAAAGCATAAAATTTATTCTGGCTATTTTTAAGAATGGAGTGTTCATCGTAGTATTGGGGGAGTACGTTGGGTCGTTTCGGACTGAATTTGAGTGCCTTTTCACCATTCACGACGGTGCGACCCAAACCAAGGGCAATAGTGGCCAAACCCTCTTCTCGCTGCATGGAACCTTGAGGATAGTAGTTGAGGGTCTGCAACACACCGGAAAAGCTGGGGTAATAATAATCACCATGATGGCGACCGCATAGGTGCTGGATAACCACAGCCATCTTTTCATCCTCAGGGCGATTCCCAGTGGATTTGAGATAAGCAACTGCTTCTCTATGAAATCCTGAGGCATACACCAGCTTGATCGCTTCCAGGAGTTGAAATAAGCGCGTATCAAGTGCTGGAGAGCAGTTGGGGAGCATGTAGGTGCTATAAATTCCGGCAAAAGGTTGAAATAGAGAATCTTCCAGTAAACTGGATGATCTGACAGCCAGAGGACCAGAATGGTGCCCAAGATATGAGTGAAGTTGGGCTGTAAAATTGCCGGGGAAGACAGCTTTACGAAAAAGTTCATCAATCTCTTCATTGGTCTCGGCCTCAGCTGCCTTGACATTTAATTTATTGATATCAAGAAAACTTTCATAGATATCCGTACCCACCACCGCGAACTGGGGAACCCCTATCTGGATGCCAGGATATTTCTGAGAAAAGTCAAAACGTCGCTTATGGGCGATGAGGAAAGCTAAGCCACGTGCTTTGCCCCCTATGGATCCACCACCAATCCGGACGGCAGTAATTGTCGGATCATAGGTATCAATATCAAAATAGCCAATATTGTCAAAATGCTGCAAGACCCGTTGACGTTCAATTGCATCCAGGAGAATCTTGCGAAATTCTTCGGGGTCTTCAAATTCATCATAACTGATGGGTTTGAGAAAGTCTGCCAGGTCAAAGTAACCGCGGACTGCCAGCCAGTTTGAGAAATGATCCCGGCGGGAATGATATTCGATACTCTGTATGGGCACGGATTCCAGCGCGGCACTAAGGGCATTTAGGTGGCGGATTTTGGTGATGGTCTTTCCCTCTCTGGTACTGAATATCAGATCCCCGAAACCGCAATGTTTGATCACAAAACTTTGCAATCTCTTGAGCAGTTGTGGTGAATATTTCGCTATGAAATAGGCGCCCAATTCCTTGGCCATCTTTTCGTTGCTACCCTCCATGGATTGCATCAGGATGGGCATGGTGGCATTCTTTTTCAGTATAATTTTGATAAAATCAGCACCCGCCTTGGGGTCCAGTTTACCATTTCGGGGATATCTCACATCCGAAATCACCGCCAGAAGATTATTTTTATACAACTTGTAGAGTTCTGTAGCTTCCTCAAAGGTAGAGGCCAGCAGAATCTTTGGACGCGAGCGCATCCTGAACAGACGTAATTCATCGGTGTACTCGTGTTTCATCAATTTCTGAGTCGTATTGATAATCACGCTATAAAGCATGGGTAAAAAGATGGAGTAATATTTTGGAGAGTCTTCCACCACAATAATGGCTCTGGCGCCCCCTTTGAGAATATCTCTGGGAGCATTCATGCGATCTTCAATGTACTTCACAATCGTCGTGAAAATGTTTGAGTCGCCATGCCAGATAAAGGTTTTATCAATACCTTCTATATTGTCAACCCGCTTGACGGCCCATTGATAATCACGTCGATTTGAAGCCAGCATGATGACAGGAATCGATTCGTATTTCTTTTTTATTTTGCGTCCCAACTCAAAGGGGTCCATATCAGAGATTCTGGTCATGGTTATGACTAGATCATAATGTCGTGCTCTTAATTTTCTCAGGGCATGATCGCCAGTGGAGACCCTGCTAATTCGAGGGGCACTACTCAGGTTCATATCCTGATATTCGGTGAAAATCATTTCACCTATTCGTCCATCTTCTTCAAGTTTAAAGGCATCGTACAGACTGGAGATTAATAGGATTTCATGAACTCGATGCTGCATCATGTCCCTAAAACCTGGTCTTTGCTTGAGTGTGAGTACTTGATTAAACATGGCTTAAAATAATTGAGATATTCTTATTAAAAATGTTCATTTCCATAATCCGGCCTCACAAAAACATTTTGTGGCTGAGTTTGGGAATGCAAAAACAAGGCTTCCCATAGGAATCTGCACCTAAATGTCTTATTCTAGCCGCATTATACAATCATTGTTACATGTTGGTAGCCAGGAAACCTAAGGGTAATGGCAATTTCATATTGGGGAGCTCGTGAGACTTGGCACGCTGTTTGTCTCTATTTTAATATCAATAATATCGGGGGATGAAGAGTGGGAGTTTGCAATGAATTTTGGGATTTTGCATGAAAGTCGCTTGAACGAAAAGCGAGTCTGTCTAACACCCAATGGAGCAAAATCTCTGCTTAAGAGAGGGCATACTGTCTTTCTTGAAACGGGAGCGGGTCTGGCCAGTGGATTTAACGACCAGGATTATGTGAGCAAGGGTGCACAGATTGTTTTTAGTCAGGAAGAAATTTATGGTCGTTCTGATATATTATTGAAAATATTACCGGTCAATGAAGAGTCGCTGGGGTATATGCGCGAAAGTCAAACTGTTTTCACATTTCAGCATCTCTCTGTGAGTTCCCCGGATGTATTTAGTGGTCTTAGGGATAAAAAAATCACACTGATAGGTATGGAAATCATGGAAGAGGCCGATGGCTCCCGACCTATTTTAAATATCATGAGTGAGCTGGCTGGTCAAATGGCACCTATTATAGCGGGTAACTATCTTGGTCGTGATCCCATGGGTCGAGGTGTGTTGTTGGGCAGTGTCCCTGGAGTAGCGCCGGCATCTGTGGTTATCATTGGTGCTGGAACGGTGGGGACCAGTGCGGCAAAAGCCTTTATCGGGCTTGGTGCTCAAGTTCACGTTCTGGATAAAAGTATTAATCAATTGAGAAAAGTAAAAGATAAGTTAGGCGATCGTATCACGACCATTTATGCCAATCAAACAGCCATTGAGAAAACCTTAACCTTTGCTGATGTTGTGGTGACAGCCATTCTCGAAAGAGGAGCTGTGACGCCTCGAATCATTACTCGAGAGATGGTCAGAGATATGAAACATCTGGCAGTATTGATTGACTATTCAGTTGATGAGGGTGGGGCCAGTGAAACTACCAGACCTACACTGCTCTCAGATCCTGTATATGTCGATGAAGATGTGATTCACTATTGTGTCCCCAATATTACCTCGGGAATTAGCCGAACCACCTCCATTGCACTGACGAATGTATTGTCAAAATATCTGAATCAAATTGCAGAGCTTGGATTGGCAAAGGGTTTGAAGGATTCACATGCCCTGAGCAAAGGTTTGTACACGCTTGGGGGTCGCAATATGCAACCCGTTCTAAATCGAAGGTTCGGAATAAAAATATAATGACCTGGACTGAGAAATACCGTTCACGAATAGGTTCTGCTGAGGAGGCCATGAGCCTCATCAAATCGCGGGATTCAATCTATCTGCATGCTGGGGCTGCAACCCCGCAGTTATTGGTTGATGCTTTCAGTAAACGAGCGATGGAGCTTGAAGGACTTACCATTAGTCACATTCTCACACTGGGTGAGGCAAAATATGTCGCTCCAGAGATGGCAGGACATGTCCGTCTTAATTCCTTATTTACAGGTACCAATGTTCGAGAATCTGTGAACACAGGCAGGGCTGACTGGACGCCCATTTTTCTTTCTGAGATTCCAGGTTTATTCAAGAACGGTCATATTCCGGTTGATGTTGCCCTGATTCATATAAGCCCTCCTGATTCTCATGGTTTTTGTAGCTTTGGAGTCAGCACGGACACAACCATTGCCGCCTGTAAAGCCGCAAAAATTATTGTTGCCATGGTAAACAGGCAGATGCCCCGGGTCCATGGGGACAATTTCATACATGCTTCAAAATTGGATTTTATCGTTGAGGCAAATGAACCCCTTTTTCAGACACCCAAGGCTGATTTGTCCGAACGTCACATGCAAATCGGAAAATATATTGCCAGTCTTATCGAAGATGGCTCAACGCTTCAAATGGGGATTGGCGCTATTCCTGATGCGACGCTGTTTTATCTCAAAGAGAAACGAAATTTAGGTATCCATACTGAGATGTTCAGTGATGGTGTCGTGGAATTAGTGGAATCAGGCGTCATTAATGGTGAAGAAAAAACGCTGCATCCCGGCAAGGTGGTTTCCAGTATTGTCATGGGCTCTCAACATGTCTACGATTTTATTGATGAAAACCCCTTTATGGAGTTTCATCCCACAGATTATGTGAATGATCCCTATATTATTGCCCAAAACAATAAAATGGTGGCCATTAATTCATCAATAGAAATTGATTTGACAGGACAGGTATGTTCCGACTCCATGGGAAGAAGTAATTTTTCGGGTATTGGTGGGCAGGTTGATTTTATGAGGGGCGCTTCCCGGAGCCCAGGTGGCAAGCCCATCATAGCCATGCCTTCTACTGCTAGAGATGGAACCCAATCGCGTATCGTGTTGGATTTGAAACCGGGCGCGGCTGTGACCACAAGCAGGGGAGATGTCCACTATATTGTGACTGAGTTTGGCGTTGCCCATCTCCATGGAAAGACATTAAAAGAAAGGGCCAAGGCTCTGATAGCAATTGCTCATCCGGATTTCCGAGAGGAATTGGAACGACAATCATTTGAAAGTAAACTGTTACATTAAGATAGTGACACTATGAATCTTAGGAGGTTCTAAATATGGCTAATGCTCGAGGACTTGTTGCAGTCAATGTCGAGGAATGCAAAGGATGCAATTTATGCATCGTAGCATGTCCTGTTGACGTTCTGCACTTAGCAGATAGTTTTAATACGCATGGTTATAGTCCAGCCGAATATGACGGGGAAGGCTGCACAGGCTGCGGGATCTGCTATTATGCATGTCCCGAACCAGGGGCCATCACTGTGTATAAAAATTGGGCAGAAGCTCAAGAAGCTTATATATGCCAAACCAAAAAGGTCCCGAGTCGGTTGACGATTACGGATGCTGTGAAGGGCTTGGCAACATGTGAAGCTTGTGGGCAGGAAGTCATCCTTAGTAATTTTTCACATCTTAGTTTCGCGGAGTAGAGTATGGCCAAACAATTTGTAAAAGGAAATGAAGCGATTGTCAAGGGAGCCATCCTGGCCGGCTGTCGCGCGTATTACGGTTATCCGATTACACCAGCCAGTGAAATCGCCCATGCGGCTGCTCTCTATATGCCTTTAGTGGGAGGGACGTTTCTCCAGGCCGAAAGTGAAATAGCAGCCATTAACATGGTCTATGGCGCTGCCGGCACAGGTATCCGTGCCATGACTGCCAGCTCCAGTCCTGGATTCAGCTTGAAGCAGGAGGGCATGTCCTATCTGGCGGGTGCCGAACTGCCCTGTGTTGTGGTGGATATTATGCGAGGGGGTCCTGGTCTGGGAAATATTGCACCAGAGCAAAGCGATTATAATCAGGTGGTGAAGGGTGGTGGTCATGGTAACTATAAAAATATCGTCGTGGCTCCCAATTCTGCTCAGGAGATGTGTGATCTGACCATGCTGGCCTTTGATCTGGCAGACAAATATCGCAATCCAGCCGTAGTGCTGGCAGATGGATTTATCGGGCAAATGATGGAACCGGTAGATTTTCCTGATCCAGTGACCGAGTTTGCCGAGAAAAAATGGGCCGTTCGGGGAGTGGATGGAGATCGCATGAATTTGATCAGCTCCATTGAGCTTGATCCCGATGATCTGGAGCGTCATAACAAAAAACTGCAGCGCAAATACGAGATCATCCTCAATAACGAGACCCGTTTTGAGGAATATCGTCTGGATGATGCAGATTTCATCGTGATGGGTTATGGTATTGTTTCTCGCATGGTCCATACAGCCGTTGATCAGTTACGCATTGAAGGGGTGAAAGTGGGCATGCTGAGACCCATCACGCTCATGCCCTTTCCATCAAAACGGATCGCTGAACTGGCCACCCTGGATCACGTGAAGGCCTTTAGCGTCATCGAGCTGAGTAATGGGCAGATGGTAGATGATGTTCGATTGGCAGTGAATGGTGCAAAACCTGTGGAATTTTATGGTCGCATGGGGGGTAATGTTCCATCTATCCAAGAATTGGTACACGAGATTAAACGCATGATGAGGGTACTATGAGCGTCAAAATATTAGGAAAATCAAAGGGCTTCTATGACACCTATGAGCGTCGACCCGGAAGCAATAAAGAGCAGACTCACTATTGTCCGGGTTGCGGGCATGGTATCCTCCACAAACTGATTGCAGAGGCACTGACGGAGTATGGGGTTGCTGAAAATTGTATTTTTGTAAGTCCGGTGGGTTGCAGTGTATTTGCTTATTACTACTTCAATGCAGGGAATATCCAAGCCGCGCATGGGCGTGCTCCTGCAGTTGCCACTGGTGTGAAGCGGGCGTTACCAGAATCAATCGTTATCTCATATCAGGGTGATGGAGATTTAGCTGCTATCGGTGGCAATGAGATTCTCCATGCCGCCAACCGGGGTGAATCGATTACGGTTTTCTTCGTCAATAACGCGATTTATGGAATGACCGGGGGCCAGATGGCACCCACCACACTTATCGGTCAAAAAACCACAACCACACCCTATGGTCGGACCCTCCAGAACGAGGGCTACCCTATTCGCATGGCTGAAATTATAGCAAGTTTAGAGTCACCTGTATATGTAGAACGGGTGATGCTGGCCGATACCCGCTCCAAAAATGCTGCGCGCAAAGCGGTGAGGCGGGGCATTAAAAATCAGATCGAAAAGAAGGGCTTTTCGTTTATTGAGGTGCTCTCAACCTGTCCCACGGGTTGGAAAATGTCAGCCCCCCAGGCTGAGGACTGGATAAAATCAACCCTCGTAAAGAATTTCCCTCTGGGCGTACTCAAGGATATTGCCCTACAGGTTGAGCCGCTTGATTTAAGTAAGCATCTTGCTGCGCCGGGAAGAGTTTCAAAACTTATTGGCCTGGACGAAGAGAAGGTAAAATTTGACACTTCAGCAATGAAGCTCAACCCTCAGATTGATCAGGAAATTAAAATTGCAGGATTCGGTGGACAAGGAGTGCTGTCCCTGGGTGTCTGGCTGAGTGAAATTGGTATGAGGGAGGACCTCCAAGTCAGTTGGATTCCTTCCTATGGTCCTGAGATGAGAGGGGGGACGGCAAATTGCCATGTTAAATTATCCCGTGACCCAATTGGGTCGCCCCTGGTTACTCATCCCACTGTACTGATTGCCATGAATCGCCCATCGCTGGAAAAATTTGAAGATGATGTTATTGAGGGGGGCGCTATATTATGGGATGCGTCCCTGATAGATATCGAGCCCAAAAGAAATGATATTGTAAAAATTCCAATACCAGCTACTGATATCGCAAATGAATTGGGGAATACCAGAATCTCAAATGTGGTGATTCTTGGTGTTCTGGCAGGTTTCTCCGATTTTCTTGATCCTTTGGTGGTTCAGAGAGTTCTGCCAATTATCTTTAAGAAGAGACATCTTATAGAGATCAATCTGAAAGCCTTTCAGAGAGGTTTGGAACTGGGGAGAGAGCTTTCTCAATAAATATTATCGTCAAACTATTGGAGGTGTTATCATGACGTATTCCAAAATCTTAGTGCCGACTGATTTTTCTGAATCCGCAAAATATGCCCTGCCCTTTGCAGTCGATCTGGCTCAAAAGTATCAGGCAAGCCTCCATGTTTTGCATGTTGTGGAGCCCATTGTGGCCCCGGTGGATTTTGCCTGGGGGACCTATAGTTACCCTGATATCGAGAAACAGCTCAGTGGGTATGTGGATGAGTCTCTGGCCAAGATTATTAAAGAGCAAATTCCGGCTGATATCAAAAGTGATTCGACCAATCTTCATGGCAAGCCCTGGCGTGAGATTGTCAGTTTTGCCAAAGAGCAGGAGATGGACCTCATCGTGATGGCGACTCATGGATTGAGTGGATTCAGTCATGCGATCTATGGATCTACTGCTGAAAAAGTTATCAGGAAAGCTCATTGCCCGGTGCTTATCATCCGTCACCCCGATGTTAAATTTGAGATGCCTTAGTCCACAATAATCTCATGCTCCTGACGAAGCTATAACCAGATGACTTCAACGATCACTTCAAGCGTGAAACATGAATAGCTTTTCGTAACTGCACTTGATGAGATGCATGTAACTGTCTGACACACAGTATATTATGTCAGTATGCTCATGATGAATAAACCCTCGATTGTGAAATTCAAACTCCATTTATTTAGCTGAATTCTATATGGATCTAGAGCAATTCGTTTTAGCATTCAGCCCCCTTTATTCTATCTTCTTAGATTATGAATGATGTGACAGGAAATGATCAAACGCTCAATCTGATTTCAAGCCTTGCGAATATCTACAGATTAAAAGAGATTCCAAGATCAGGGTGGCTCCAATCTGGAATCAGCAAAGATGGTGTAGAATCTATTGCTGCCCATAGTTATGGGATGGCCATGCTCATACTCTACCTTCGCCCGGTTTTGCTGTCCCGGGGAGTGAATGTGGAAAGAGCTCTGAACATGGCTTTGATTCATGATATTGCAGAGTCAATTGTGGGAGATTTGACCCCTGAGGACAAGGTCTCAGAAGGGGAAAAATATCGGGCTGAGGCGGCGGCATTTAGACAAATTGTGAGCGGCGTTCAAACAGGCGAATATTTTCGAGATCTCTGGGAAGACTTTGAGGATAATCAATCCCCTGAAGCTCAAGTAGTAAAGCGCATTGACAAATTAGATATGCTCATTCAAGCATATCTCTATGAAAAGAAATATGGAATTAGACTCGATTCCTTCTGGGAAAATATGGACGACTTGTTTAAGGAGTCTGAATCTGAGTCAATTTACACCTACATTCAATTGAACAGATTTCAAGTAAAAGGAAATAAAGTATGAGGATGGCTGCACTGGGTAAATTGATACTATTGGCTCTGTTATTAATCAGTCCGGTTCTGGCAGATGAGCATGGAAGCAGTAGCGAACAGCCTGCCAATCAGGAAATGCCAAGTAACACAGGGGAAATGCATCAGGCTGCCCAGGCTGAGCATGGCAGCAGTTTGCCGCCGATCTGGCTGGTAGCTCCGTTTATCATTTTGTTAGCGATGATTGCAACAGGACCTCTTTTCTATCCGCATTTATGGGAGCATCACTACCCCAAAATCGCCATGTCACTGGGTGCTTTCGTGGCTGTCTATTACGCATTCCTCATGGATCATGGAGTGCTCAGTCTCCTGCACACTCTGGAGGAGTACATATCCTTTATTGCCTTGCTTACAGCCCTTTTTGTCGCTTCAGGTGGGATACTTCTCAAATTCAACTCCAGAGGCAAACCATGGGTGAATGGACTCATTCTCTTTGGGGGTGCCATCCTGTCCAATTTTATTGGTACCACAGGAGCGTCCATGTTGTTGATAAGACCTTTCATGCGCTTGAATGAGGGTCGCTTGAAAGCTTTCCACATCGTCTTCTTTATTTTTATCGTGAGTAACATAGGAGGGGGTCTTACACCCATTGGTGACCCACCCTTATTTCTGGGTTTCCTGAAGGGGGTTCCTTTTTTCTGGGTGATTGGGCATGTCTGGCATATCTGGCTGGTTACGGTTTTGGCCGTGATAGGCGTTTTTATGCTTTTCGACAGGCGTATTCCTAGCGGTAACGTTGAACCCAAAGCAGGTAAAACCCTTGAGATCCACGGTGGGAAAAACTTTATCTATCTCGGAATTGTGATCATATCAGTTTTTATGGATCCTGCAGTTATTTCTGGATTCCCCAGTTTGCAGGAAATATTCCATGTCCCCTTTGGGATCAGGGAGGTTATCATGTTTTCTGTGGCTTTCCTTGCTTACAAAACAGGCGACAAGGAAGCCTTGAGGGGGAATGAGTTTAATTTTGAACCCATCAAGGAAGTAGCCTATCTGTTCGTGGGGATATTTGCTACCATGATCCCAGCACTCCAGCTCATTGGTGCCTATGCCAGAGAACATGCCGCCGAATTTACCGTCACTCGCTTTTACTGGTTCACTGGAGCCCTTTCAGGTGTGCTGGACAATGCACCGACTTATCTGAATTTCCTGGCGGGATCCATGGGCAAATTCGGTCTGGATATTGGCTCAATCAGTGATGTTCATGAGTTTGAAATAGGCCTGGCTTCGCCGGTGGCTGGAGATTCAGGTTCAATTATTTACCTCATGGCGATTTCCGTGGCAGCTGTGTTTTTTGGTGCCATGACCTATATCGGGAATGCTCCAAACTTTATGGTGAAAAATATTGCTGAACAGGCTGGGGTTGATGTGCCCAGCTTCCTGGGATATGTTTTTAAATATTCCATACCTATCTTGCTACCCATCTTTTTTATCGTGTGGTGGGTATTCTTTAACCTTTAATATTTTATCTCAGGAGAATGATCATGAGCAAAACAATCAAGCAGGCTATGGAAGCAAAGGAAGTCGGCTTCCTGATAAAGAACTCGATTTTTCTACCTTTCCAATTTGAACTCTTAAGTATTTGGATTGGAAAGGATATGTCCATGATTTCCAAGCCGGATCTCCTCACAGATTTCAGTGGATCGAACCGGGATGTCCATATTCGCGAAGGGGAGGGTTACACAAATTTAATCTTTCTTGATCACAAAGATTTAAACCATGAGTATGGCAATTACAAAGGGCATATCATCTTATTTTGTACTGAAAAAGGTGCTGATATTTTTGATAGTCATCAGAGACACTACGTTAAATTATCCTTTCATGATGACACCAATACAGTTTATCTGGAATTAATTGATAATCCTTTCGAGCTGTAACTAACGCTTAAGTTTTGGGCATGGAGCAAACTGAATTCATCGGTGCTGCCGTAACTGGCTACCTGCTTTTTTCTGGCATTCTCCTGGAAATATCCGGGAAATTTATATCTGCCAGTAGACAACACCAGTTGGCCTTTATCGCCATTATATTGCTGGTCATTGGGATTTTTCCCCAACTCAGATTGCCTCTGGTTGCACCAGGTATCATTTTCCATCTGGGCATGATGCTCTTTGCACTCCATCTCAGTGCCTATTACTCAGGGACCTCAAAAAATTCAGCCCACATGTATTCCCTGATACTATATCTGGCTGCCGTGGTGCTGGCTCCCCTTTCGCATACCCTATTTATCGATTGGAGCATCAGCAGATTTTTTATCATGGGTGGTAGCTGGCTGTTATTACTTGAGATGGAAAAAACGGTTTCTGGAGCTTCCTATTCACTTAAAACCGTCGAGAAAAATTTACTCTGGGTTTGGTTCGTATCGGCCATTATGGGTGTGTGGGAGGCTCAGGTTCAACTGCTTCCAGATCTATTCTTCCTGCTCATTCTGGTGGTTCACCTGGAAAAACGTTGGCCCAAGATAAGTGTACCTGCACCCCTTATAGCTCTTTATGGGATGCTGATCGTCTGGTATGTGCATTATATTTTATCGGGAATCCCAGGTCACTTTCTAGCTAAATCTGAGGCCTATCCACCCTCAACGACTCAATTAATTATTATTGGTTTGGTCATGGTTGGTCTCTTGATATTTGGACTTCGCCGCAAAAGTATAAGTAAACAATTTTTGTATCTATTTCTGGCACAGGAGACGCTGGTTCTGGGGACTGGGCTGGACAATTTCTTTGTGCCCTCTGAGGAGCTGATAGGATTGCAGCGAATCCTGTTATTTGTGTCTCTGGTAGGTCTTTTTGTGATGATTGAATCGACCGAAAATGAAGGCCTTGATAAATCACATTTAAGTGGTTTGGTATTAGAACGACCCCGGTTTACCACGAGCGTCATTCTTGTCTCAGTATTTTTTTCAATATATCCTCTGGTCTATATTGCTGGTGATTCCATTAAAGTAACCTTGATGCTCATTGCCATTGTAGCTGTTAGTGGGGGATGGACAATCAATCTCATTCGTATTCTATTTACGAGAGTCGATCGTAAATATCGGATTCTCAGACCGTCCCTCTCCATTTGGTCCACGGTAGTGTTTACTATTTTATGGGCAGCGGTTGTTCTACTGGAAATTGCCAGCAGAAATATTTTAAACGCTTGAGGAGAAAATATAGAGGTATGGAACAATGAGACTCACCAAGATATATACCCGTTCAGGTGACAAAGGCACAACCCGTCTCGCTAATGGAGACGAAGTTCCCAAGGATTCACTGCGCGTCACCGCCTACGGTGAGGTGGATGAATTGAACAGTATTATCGGTATGGTGTTAACCCAGAATCCTGAAGGAGGTCTGGGAAATATACTTTCCGAGGTCCAACATACTTTATTTGATCTTGGCGGTGAACTGGCCTCTGCAGGTATGATTGAAGGTCTGGTGAGTGAGCAGCAGGTTTTGGGTTTGGAAAAACATATCGATCAGATGAATAGCTCGCTTCCCTTTCTGGAAGAATTTATCCTGCCTGGTGGAACGACCCCTGCGGCGACCCTCCACCTAGCCCGGACGGTTTGTCGTAGAGCCGAGCGCAGTATCATCACTTTGGCCCACACGGAAACGGTCAGCCCTGAAATCATACAGTATGTGAATCGTCTCTCGGATTTATTGTTCGTCATGGCTCGCTTTGAGAACCACCGCAGTGGCAATCAGGAAGTATACTGGAAAAATCCGCGTAAAAAGTAGGTAAAGTGATTCAACATCGGGCAGGTATACACCCTCCCTGGGCCTCGCTTTTCGAATTGCTAAAATATTTGGGAGGGGTTTGGAAGAGATGTTTGAGTATGGCGGTGGAGCGGATCCAATGCCTTAGAGGCGATGCTTAAAAAGATTGATCTCTTCGATTAAACGGGGATGTATCTGGGGATTAGCGGCAATGATATGGCCAACCGTTAAATCCAGCTCCTCACCTTTTGGTCCCGATACGCGACCTCCAGCCTCGGTAATCAGTAAGGCACCCGCTGCAATATCCCATGGTTTTAAACTGAATTCCCAGACCCCATCCAATCGCCCACAGGCCAACCAGGCCAAATCGATGGCAGCCGCACCAGCCCGTCTCAATCCCTGGGTTTTACCATAGATGGAAGCCCACAGCTCCATATTGAGTTTGAAATAATCATCATTAAAATATGAGAATCCTGTGGCTAGCAGTGATTTTCCCAATTCCTTAGTATTGCTCACTGAAATGGGTTCATCATTAAGAAAGGCACCGCAATTTCTGCCGGCCGTGAAGAGTTCTTTTCGATTTGGATCATAAACTGCAGCTGCAAACAGTTTATTTTCAAACACCACCCCAATGGAGACTGCAAATATTGGGAATCCATGAACAAAGTTGGTGGTCCCATCCAGAGGATCAATAATCCATTTATAAGGAGAAGCGTTTGACGTTGATTCGCCACCTTCTTCGGCCAATATATCATGCGCGGGATACAGTCGGTTGATTTCTGATACGATATACTTTTCTGAGGCTTGATCCACCTCCGTTACCATATCACGAGCGCTCTTGTAAGAGATTTGTCTTTCTCTGGCACTCAATGTGAGAATGAGTTCACCGGCAGACCGGGCCATAGAGCCGGCATCCCTGATCAGCTGCTTATGAAAATCAGTCATATGAATTACTTATATGGAACATGTTCTTGACTAAAATATTCCTTGGTCATTGTCTTCAGTTTTCCAGATAGCAGAATAATGGCCAATAGGTTAGGCAGGGTCATGAAACCCAGTGCTGCATCTCCAAATTTCCAGACTGCATCAAGACTGGCGATGCCTCCCAAAAATACAAAGAAAACATAGACTGATCGGTAGGGTAGAATGGCTTTGGGTCCAAATAAGTACTCAGTGGCTCGATCGCCATAGAAGGACCAACTGATTGCTGTTGAAAGTGCAAAAAGGAGAATAGACAAGGTGATGATTTTATCACCCCAGCCAATCATCCAGGCCAAACCTTCCTTGAAGGCAAAAGAGGTCAGCAGGCTGCTATTTAAAAGCTCACGTCCATTGAACATGCCTGAAGCCACAATGGAATCTGCCAGTTTTGCATCCTGGACACTAATGCGTACAAAAAACTCCGTATGCTCCCAGGCGCCTGTAGAGATGATGACCAGTCCAGTTAAGCTACAGATAAGGATGGTATCAATGAATGGCCCCAGCATGGCTACAGAGCCCTCACGAACCGGTTGATCGGTCTTGGCAGTGGAATGGGCAATGGCAGCGCTTCCCTGACCTGCCTCGTTGGAATACAATCCTCTTTTAATGCCGTGGAGCATGACCAGCAGAACGCCACCTCCCACGCCACCAGCCATGGCAGGTGGGTTGATAGCCATTTTGAAAATCAAACCAAAGGCTGTCCCCAGTTGATCAAAATGTGAAAGGAGAATCAGCAGAGAGGCGAACATATAAATTGCAGCCATGAAAGGGGCGAGATATCCCGTTACGTGTCCGATACGCTTGATCCCACCCAGGATCACCATACCGACAAGGGTAGCCATGAGCAGGCCATTGATGATCTGTTGAATAGAAACCTCAAAACCTTCAAAAACGAAATGTTTTAAAGTTAACCAATGCGTGGACCCAACCACTTGAGCCACTTCAGAGTAGATCTGATCTGAGACAGTAAATGACTGGATGGCATTGCCAGTAGCCATGGAACATATGATGGTAAAGGCAGCAAAGGCCACGGCCAACCAGCGCCAATTGCGACCCAGACCATTTTCAATAGTGTACATGGGTCCGCCAGCCGTGTTGCCATTAATATCCATTTCTCTATATTTTAGAGAAAGCGTGCTTTCAGCAAACTTCAAGGTGGTACCGAAAAAAGCAGTAATCCACATCCAGAGTAAGGCTCCGGGACCCCCGTAGTAAATCGCAATCCCCACTCCCGCTATATTTCCAATACCGACAGTGGCTGAAAGGGCAGTGGTCAATGCCCGGAAATGATTGAGATCGCCGGCATCTTTAGGATTATCAAATTTCCCGGTAGTGACCTGGACACCGTGCCAGAAGCGTTTAATCTGTGGAAATCCAAGATAAATGCTTACAAAAATACCTGACCCAACCAGGGCCAATACCATAAATGGAACCGGTCTCTGGGATGGAAAGGACCAAATAGCATCAAAGAAATCAACTCCGAATGCATATAGAAATAATGTGATAGTTGCAAAGGCAAGAATACCGGCCGTCGATCGTTTCATGGAAAACCCTTCTGTGAATAACAAGTGGTAGTTATTGGTAGCCTTATTTTAAAGCTGACAGGATGGAGAGAAAGGAAAAAGTTAAGCTAATAATCGATACAATTTTCTTGAAACAATTTGCCAGGGCTACTTTCCATAGAAACTATTCGTGCAGAGGGAAATCATTTTAACAAGGTGATCTTGATTGCCGTGGTTTGCGAATGCGCGCTCAGCACGGCGTGATAAATGCCGCTACTCACCTCAAATCCTTGACTATTGGACCCATCCCATACTGAAACATATTCACCAGCATTGAGGTGACCGCTGATCATCCTCGCTACGAGACTGCCCCTGATATCGAAAATATTCAGACTTACATCAGCTGATTGGTCCAATCTAAAAGGGATAGAAGTAGAAGGATTGAATGGATTAGGATAATTACTGCCCAGAGAAAATCCCGCTGGAACCGTGCTAAGCGGCTCAGTATCAACAATATCCGGGGAATAGTAAACGACTTGGCTGGGCAGAGCGCCTACATTAAAACTGGCTAATTCCTGTCCTCCAAGTGATAGAACAGTGACCAGATCAGGAGCTACAAAATCGCTGGAACCGACAACGATATGGTTGTTCTCTGCAGCATGAGTATAGATGCCAGATACACTACCCAAAGCCCCAGCGTGATTGAGCGTCAAATCTGCATTGAGAGGAACCAGGGAAGACCCGTAGGTGCGATAAGGTGTTCCATCAATAACATTTAGATCAGCTGTGAAATTCGTATACAATCCATGATCCAGGCTCACCACCGTGTGATCAGTCAAATTGATCCTGGAGGTGCCGCTAAACGTTTCCCAGGCATCGTTATAATAAAGTGAAGTCACAAAAAGTTGATCCCCAATTAAGACCACGGCTCCCGGACCATCGATGACATCATAAGCGTGAGTCACCGTGGGCTCGTTGCCCGATAAGTCCATACGGAGCACTTTATTCCACGCGGTCCAGTCACTTCTCATGGGAACAGACACAAACATTTCATCATCCCTGATCAGGATTTGTTCGGGCAAGCCTCCCATAATAATGGTATCAACAATGGCATAACTATCCATTTCTACAACCAGGAGAGCACCTAAATTCCAGCTACTCACATATCCCAAGCCGGATTCACGATGAACTGCCATAAATCGGGGACTTGCATCATGAAGATCAATATCTGCTATATGATTTTCGCGAGACTGCAGATCAACAACTCGTATTTTATGGGAACCATTCATGACAATATACAGGGTATGGTCAAACAGGGTTAAAGATTGGGCCACGTCACCCAGGGCATTGCTGGAAGCATTCCATATGAGCGGGCCTTCCAGGGTTTGGAGCGATTCATCAATTGACCAGAGCGAAGCATTGGCCTGGCCAAAATTACCCTCGCACAAGACATAATATTTTCCAGCATCAAGGGGTGATAGCGTAAGAATCAGCAGGTGGGACAAGAATATGAGAGCTTTTGAACGGTTCACAAGGAGAGTACCTTTCTAATATGCTTAGAGAGAAAGCTTTGTTGAAATTCGATACGCACGGCCCGGTTCCGGGTAGCCTTTAATCGTTTCATAAGAGGTGTCATAAAGGTTCTCAGCCGAAAGAATGAGGGTAAGGTGTCCCCGATGTCCAGTCCAGGTATGAGCGACACTGCCAGACCACAGGCCGGTGCCTTTGATAATAACATCCTCTGGATACCCGTACATGCTGATGCGATCTGATACATAATTATACTGCATATTGATCTCAAATTGTGCAGGTGTCCAGGTAAACCCAAGGGCTGACGTGTGTTGTGGGGCGTACCTTAGAGGCAGGTTCCGGTCGTGATCCCTGGTATGGATGAGCGAATAATGAGCAAAAGTGGACAATCCAGTATGGGGCAGCTCCATTTGCCATAGCACTTTGCTGCTTTCCCTGGTAGCAGAATGAACATTGCCCGGTTGCCAGTATGAAAGCACGGGCATCCACTGGATGAGATTGCTGCTTTCCTTCTTCTGCCATTGGAGATGCAAGGATCCGAAGCTGTGTAGATCGAAGCTTGATTGTAAGGTCGTCACCGTTGTTTCTTCAGGTTTTAGATCGGGATTGCCACCCGGTTCCCAGTACTGATCATTAAAACTGGGGTACTTATATACCTCTCCCTGACTGAAAGCGATCCGGTCCAGCGGACCCCAGTGGAAGGGGACGTAAATCTGAAAATCGTTGAGCATTTCAGAGTAAAGATCAGGACTGTAGTGGAATTTCAGGGTGGGGGTGATGCGAATGTTTCCCATTATGCGGAGGGTTGGAGCCAGATTGGCATGGAGACTATTTCTGGAATGATTGTCAGTACTGACACTACGGATTTCATCCATACGATAGCCCAGGGCCGAACTCAACTCCAATCTCTGGCCTAGGTGACGTTTGTCTTCCAAATTGAGATGATAGCCCCATACGCGATGATCGCTGTGAACATTCAAATAAGGATTGGTATACGCTTCCTGGGAATGCCGGAAGGCCATACTGATATGAGTACTGCCCTCCCGACGAATCCATCCCAGACTGGAACCCAGGAGGGTCAACTGATCATTTCGGTGAGATATGGTGTCTGGTGACCAGAGCAGTCCAGCAACACCGCGAGATTGTTGTGAACTCATGGCTGTGAGCTGCCAGAAAAGGCTGGGTCTGATTATTTTCCGGAGACTCAATGCAGCAAATTGTTGCTCAAGTTGATTATTTTTGCGATTACTCCGGTTCCCATCCCAATGGACAGGATAATTCCCCTCTTCCACTCGTTGACCGGCTTGAAGGGAGAGCCAGAACCCTAAGATCTGAGTTTTTAGATATATATCGTAGGCCCGATGTCCGAAACTTCCCTGACTGAGGTTTAAGTGGGTTTGTTGATCACCGGTTTTCAGTTGAACCACTCCATCGATACCTCCATCTCCCGATTGGGTGATGTCATAGGGGATGTAGCTCATGCTTTTAATGAGGGGGAGCGGTAATTGTGAAAGATCTGCCTCACCGTTCTGAGAAGAACTGATGTCAATACCATTCACCAGAACCATGGTGTGTGAACTGGGACCTCCATCCATACTCAAGGTGCTGATGCCAGCTGGACCGCCATAGCTCTTGATGGATATCCCTGGAATTCGAGTCAATAAATTCCCATGATCATTGGCCGTTGAGCCCTGAGTTCGGGTGTGTTGGCCCATCACCAACAGGGTCCGCAGTGTGGGGGCTTCTGCCTCAACTTCTACCGTTCCCATAGAGATAACGTCAGGTCTTAAGTGAATGATTCTCGAAGCATATAATTCGGGGACGGCCAAAACCATTGTTTCGTAACCGATGCGTTGAATGAGTACAGAATCACTTTCAGACAAAGGATAGTGAGTGCTGAAATAACCATTTTCATCGGAGAGTAGAAATACTTCTGAGTCTTGAAATATGAGAGAAACGTAGGGAATGATCTGTCCCTGGAGATCAAGGGTCTGCCCCTGCAGGTGGACGGTTTTAAATTCAGATTCTGTGGAATATAGATGTTTGGGAAATGCGGCAAGAACCAGCAGGGCAACAAAAAAGCCCCGTCTTAAGGTGGGGCTTGCTTTCGAATGTGTCCTGTAAATGAGGCGCATTAAACCGGTCCCTTTTCTCGCGAAGGTTCATGGAAATGCTCCCAGTCAAGTATCCTGACTTCCAGATCATCCGCCGCTGATGCCTTCCCTTGAAATCAAAGTGGCCGTTATCAGCATTGTCCCTGGTTACAGTAGCGCGACTGTGCCCGACTTTCACGGGCTTCCTTGTGCTAGGAGACGTTTACAAAAATCAGTCTTATGTTATCCGGTGAGATAGGGTTTGTCAATTCAATAGTTTGGCAGTTTGGTAGTTTGGAGTGGGAGATTGATTAATATGAGTACGGACGTTTTGCAAAACGTCCGTACATCTAAAATCACCAGATCGATGCAGCCAAAATATTAAAAAATGCCATCATTTTAATCAGAGCCCGATCAGCAGAGGATCAATACATCACAAATTTAGCGAGGCGACCATCTAAGCCACCATTTTTAAGCAGTCTTTTCCATTCAGGGCGCAGGCCAATATTTTTCAGATATTTGCGCTCTCCAAAGTAAATATAGGCTTCGGTTCCAGCGCATTTCTGTTTGAGCCAATCACCCATATCCTTATAGAATGAGGAAAGATCCTCACCGGCATGCAAACGAATCCCATAGGGAGGATTCATCACCAGAATGGCACCCTTGGGAATCTCGATTTCCCGATAATCTTTGCGATGAGTGTAAATTTCAGCACCACGTGGTAAGTGAGACAGGTTACGTTTGGCAACTCTCAGAGCACTTGGGTCCACATCAGAGGCCTGAATGGGTATCTCCTGGGGTGCTTCAAAGGCTCCGTCCATCTCCTTGCGAATTTTTGTCCACAATCCCTTATTAAAATCAGGCATTTTCATAAAACCGAATCGTTTTCTGAAATAACCTGAGGGGAGATTGGTGAGGGACATATAGGCTTCAGCCGGGAGGGTGCCGGATCCACACATGGGGTCGATGAAGGTGGTCTGCCCGCTCCAATTAGTCATTTGAACAATGGCCGCAGCCAGTGTCTCCTGCATGGGTGCTTCCACGGTGTCCAGACGATAGCCCCGGCGATGCAGCGAACCACCACTTGTATCCAGACTGATCACGGCCCGGTTGTTCTCAATATGCAGGTTGAACCAGATATCAGGATCTTTTGGTTCAACATTGGGTCGACGTCCCATTTTATCACGAAATCGATCTGCAATAGCATCTTTTAGCTTGAGTGATGCATATTGTGAATGGGTGATGGCACTATTACTGACCTGGGCAAAAATAGCAAAGGTTTGTTCAGGGCTAAAAAGGTCTTCCCAGGGAATCTCCATGGCTGTCTTGTACAGGTATTTTGTGGAGTGGCAATCGAATGAGATAAGCGGAGCCAAGATTCGGGTGAGCAGTCTTGATCCATAATTAATTCGATAGATGGCTTCGGCATCTGCGGTAAACTGCAAGCCTCTGAATCGAAGATTTACGTTGGTGGCACCCAGTTTTTCAATCTCTGCTGAAGCCATTTCCTCGAGACCATGAGCTACCTGAGCGAAGTAGCTATCCGTTTTCTGATATTGAAAAAGCATTATTGGTCAGTCCGCTTTTCTTTCCGCGACTGGGAAAGACGTTTGTTGGGATCTAGCTCCATCTTGCGGATACGAATATTTTCAGGCGTAATTTCAACCAGTTCATTCTCAGAGATAAATTCTATAGCCTCATCCAGAGTAAGCAAATGAGGTTTCCGCAGCGTGACAGTTTGATCCGCATTGGCGCTACGCATATTGGTCAGTTTCTTTTCACGCGTAATATTCACATCCAGATCGCCTGGACGATTGCGCTCGCCAATCACCATGCCGGCGTATACCTGGGT
>JAIPGJ010000081.1 GCA_021736185.1 Fidelibacterota bacterium
TAAGAAACATCAAAAAAGGAGCAAAGGATATCGGGAAAAAAGATGTAGAAAAGGAAACTAAAACGAACTAAACTGAACTCGCTGGGGTGGTACACTTTGAAGTGCCCACAACCGGTACATTTTCAAGTGCCCGCTGACAAATTAGCCAAATGGGCAAGTTATTACACAAGGATTGAGTCAGGGGTAAACAGGTCAATTTACTGATCATACTTCCAGAGAAAAAAAAGACCCCTGAATATCAGGGGTCTTATGTACACCAGCCAGGAGTCGAACCCGGAACCTTCTGGTCCGTAGCCAAACGCTCTATCCAATTGAGCTACTGGTGCATACCACTGATAATGAAATTAATCATCATCATAATCCTATTTTCTCAAACCAGTAGCGAAATTGCCTGTCCCATCGTAGCCGGAGGCGTAGACGGAAGCTACTGGTGCATGTCAAAATAAAGATATGAATCTTTATCAGTTGTAGCGCGTAGGGGAGTCGAACCCCTGTTACCGGCGTGAGAGGCCAGCGTCCTAGACCACTAGACGAACGCGCCAAAGTATGCCTATAATATCGAATTTGCACTTAGAATCGATAGAATTAATCCTCTTTTTTCCCACGTCGGCAGGATCATAGAGTATTCAAAGAACGTTGCCGGGGGAGGATTGACTGAGCGTCGCTACGCTCCCTCGTCTTACTTCGTCTCGCTATGCGAGACTGCGTTTCGAACCCTGAAATCCACAATATTCAGTGAACAAACACCAGTTCTAACGCAATTGTCAAATGGTTGCCGGGGGAGGATTCGAACCCCCAATGAAGGAACCAGAGACCTTAGTGTTACCATTACACCACCCGGCAAAAAGCATAAAGCGCGGCGAATATAAACAGCGACCCAAGTGATGGCAATATTATATTCCCCTTTGAATTCGCATTGCCTTGTTCAGACCATTGGAGAAATTTCAAGCGTCATTTATAGCATTTAATTGGGAATATCCTGGAGATTCACTTTGGGGATATTGTTGCTGTGTCACTACCACAGGAGTAGACTATTCAGCATTGTCCGAGCATCTTCTACAGCTTATGGAGAAGCAAGCTCCTGGATGAGTTCTGATTATCTCAAATATTGTCAGCCATTATCAGTTGCGAACTCTGCAGGAAATGTCTCAGGAATATTCTTCGCAAATCAAAACAAATGAAAGTCATGATGTTGGATGCAAATAACTTCATCAGATTGAGAGAGTTGAAATCATGATGACCAGGATGGACGGAAAGGGTTCAACTGAGGATAGCTGGTCAAAACCCTGGCTAAACCAGGATTTACCATCATACCGTGTTAATATATATTATGTCGAGTGCTATATTTACATAGTAAAAGGGCTGCTCTGCCCTTCTACATATATATCAGTGTTGGAAATTACTTGACGACGATGTTAACAATACGATTGGGAACCACAATTTCTTTTACGATTGTCTTTCCTGCAATATGCTGTTGTATCGCACTTTGTTCGTGAGCCAACTTAAGAATGGAGTCTTTATCAGCATCTACCTCTATCTCAATCTGTGCTCTCACCTTGCCATTGACCTGAACAGCCAGCGTAACCGTGTCGTTTATCAGAAACTGTTCATCATATTCGGGCCAGTCAGCATAGACTAATTCTTCCTCGTGACCCATAAGCTGCCACATTTCTTCAGCCACATGTGGTGCAAAAGGATTTAAAAGTCTGAGAAAAACCTCCAGTGCTTGCCTTGGAACCGTATCTAAGGCTCTCAAATGGTTGGAAAACACCATTAATTGTGATATTGCCGTGTTAAATGCCAGGTCTTCAAGATCATTGCCGACCTTCTTGATGCTGGCATGCATCATGGTTATGGTCTCACTATCAGGTTGAACGTCACTCAGGGCGATGATATTGCCTTCATCATCAATGAAATGTCTCCATAAACGGTTTAAAAAGCGATAAACACCCTCAATACCACTGGTATTCCAGGGTTTTGATCGCTCTAAGGGACCCATGAACATCTCATATAGCCGCATGGTATCGGCCCCATATTGACCCACTACTTCGTCGGGATTAATGACATTTCCCCTGGATTTGGACATCTTTTCCCCATCCATGCCCAATATCATACCCTGATTAACCAATTTTTGGAAAGGTTCCCGGGTTGAGACGTATCCTAAGTCAAATAAAACCTTATGCCAGAAGCGGGCATACAATAGATGCAGCACAGCATGCTCAGCACCACCGACGTAAAGATCTACTGGCATCCAGTATTTCTCTTTTTCTAAATCCCAGGCCTGTTTATCGTTATGTGGGTCGATAAACCTTAAATAGTACCAGCATGAGCCAGCCCATTGCGGCATGGTATTGGTCTCTCTGATAAATACCTTACCGGTCGATGGGTCAACCACGTTTAACCACTCCTTCGCATTGGCCAGAGGGCTTTCCCCTGTTCCTGACGGTTTGATGCGTTCCAGCACTGGAAGCGTCAGAGGTAAGTCACTGTCGGACAGTGGGATAACATTCTCACCATCATGTAAAACAGGAATGGGTTCACCCCAATATCTTTGTCTCGAAAACAGCCAATCCCTGAGCTTATAATTGATGGCAACCTGACCCTTGCCCGTAGACTCCAACCATTTACCGGTTTTAGTAATTGCTTCTGATGGCTTGAGCCCATTGATGGAAAAACTTCCATCTACAGTGGCAGAATTAATCATCACGCCATCTTCTATCTGAGTAAATGCCTCTGTACTGATATCTCCGCCTGAAACCACCTCGCGTATAGGAAGATCAAAGGTTTTTGCAAACTCGTAATCTCGAGTGTCATGGGCTGGTACAGCCATAATAGCTCCAGTCCCATAACTCATTAATACATAGTCGCTTACCCAAATTGGAATTAACTCATCATTCACGGGATTCACAGCATAGGCCCCTGTAAATACGCCTGATTTATCCTTGGCAAGCTCAGTTCTGTCCAGGTCACTCTTGTGACCCGCTTTCACTGCATAAGCTTCAACAGCTTCGATTTGCCCAGGAAGGGTAATTTCCTTTACATAAGGGTGTTCAGGTGCCATAACCATATACGTAGCACCAAAAAGCGTATCGGGACGTGTCGTAAATACTTTCAGGGATAAATCATGACCCTTGATGGGGAAATTAACCTCTGCTCCCTCACTCTTACCAATCCAGTTACGCTGCATGTCCTTGATTGATTCCGACCAATCCAGATCATCCAAATCTGATAAGAGACGCTCAGCGTAAGCGGTAATCTTCAGCATCCACTGGCGCATGGGCTTTCTGACAACAGGATGTCCGCCACGCTCTGACTTGCCATCGATTACTTCCTCATTGGCTAGTACTGTACCCAGTTCGGGACACCAGTTAACAGCCACTTCAGCTTCATAGGCCAGTCCCTTTTTAAATAATTGAAGAAATATCCACTGGGTCCACTTATAATAGGCTTCATCGGTAGTATTGATTTCACGGTCCCAGTCGTAAGAAAAACCCAGGGATTGAATCTGGCGTTTAAATGTGGCAATATTCTCAGCCGTTTTTATGGCTGGAGGAGTTCCCGTTTGAATGGCGTATTGTTCAGCAGGCAAGCCGAAGGCATCCCAGCCCATGGGGTGAAGTACATTGTAACCACACATCCGTTTATATCTAGCCAGAATATCTGTTGCTGTGTAGCCCTCAGGGTGACCTACGTGCAGTCCAGCTCCTGAAGGATATGGGAACATATCCAGGATATAGTATTTTGGTTTATCTGTGTTGTGATCCAGAACCTTGAAAATCTTTTTCTCGTCCCAGTGTTTCTGCCACTTCGCCTCAATCTGCTGAAAAGGATACCGCTCTGCCATAACCACCCTCATTTAAATAAAAAGCGCGGATTTAAATCCGCGCTGTAAAAATTACCTGTCGGGGTGAGAGGATTTGAACCTCCGACCTCTTCGTCCCGAACGAAGCGCGCTACCGGGCTGCGCCACACCCCGAATTTTTCAACTGACACTCTGGGTAATCATGGGATAAGAAGAAATTTTCATCTATTCCCAAAAGAGTCCCACCATTGGCGGGACACTACCCCGAGATACCATAAAAGCGCGATAGTATATCATTCCTACCCCCTGTTAGCAAAAGGTTATTAAGGAATCCTGCCCCATTCAAGTTACCCGAAGAGTTTTACGCCTGTCGTTGTGATAATTGTTACAATAGTTGCACTCATGAGGAGTCCGGCAAAAATAGCCAGAAAAGATTTTCTGTAGGACAAACCAAAAAGGAAGGCCGCGGCAGCGCCTGTCCAGGCACCGGTTACCGGTAAGGGTATTCCTACAAAAATGACCAATCCAAGAAACTCCCAGGTCTCAATCATTTTTCCTTTGCGCCTGGTTCTGGCAAACAGCCAGTTAAAAAATCTTTCACCCAAAGGCCAGCGCATCAAAAATTTAGATACGGGTCCCAACAATAGCAAAATGGGGATTGAGATAAGAAAGTTACCGGCCACTGCCCATATAAAGGCGTCATACCAAAGCATGTCACCAATAGTCATGCCCCAGGGCAAGGCAACTCTGAGCTCACCAATGGGTGTCATGGCCAATAAAAAGGTTATCCAACGCGGATCCTGAACAAACCCCTGAAAAAAATGAATGACTGCGTCTAGCACTTAAAACTCCTCATAAAGGTTCTAATAAATCGTAAGGTATCCATGAAAAGATTCATATGACTCTCCTCGGATCCATATATAACTGGAATGGGCTGCCAGACTAAGGGGATTTTAAGCTTGGCTGCGTTAAAGAACACGGCTGACTCAAACTGGAATCCATCTTCAATAGAATCCCATAATCGACTATCATTCAACGGATAAGAGCGATATCCAACTTGACTGTCCCGCACTCGAAGCGAGGTCCGCAGCGATAAGACCAAGCTGGTAATGTGGTTTGATAATTTTCGATGGAACGGCATGGAGTTATTCACCAGATCGCGCATCCCCACGACCAACGCCCTGGGATGACTCTCTGCTCCAGCAATAAAATTGGATATTTTTCCCGGATCATGCTGGCCATCGGCGTCCAGGGTTATGGCGTGATCGAAACCCCGCGCCTCAGCCTGACTCAAGCCGGTTTTTAAAGCAGCTCCCTTGCCCCTGTTTTTGTCATGTCGTAGATAGGTCACACTTTCAAAATCACCAGATCCGGTTCCATCTGTAGATCCGTCATCAATGATCATTATCGGGTAATCAGCAACACTTTTAATCTCTTGAATAAGCCTTAAAATAGAATCCCGGCCATTATAGACCGGGATTAGGATAACTGGATTCAATGCGGTCAAACCTGATATCACTCGCGGTTCAGTGAAGCCTCAGTTTTGGACATTGTTTGTTTGCTTGACTTAGACACACTAAAAGTGAGGCGCTTGTTTTTCACTGAAACTGCAACGGTTGAGTTGGTTTTAACCTCCCCCTTGAGCGTCATTTCAGCAATTCTGTCCTCAATCATATTCTGGATTATTCGCCGAAGTGGACGGGCACCATATTCAGCTTCAATCTTTTGATCAACAATCAAAGCCTTGGCAGCAGGGCTTAGTTTAATATTAACATTTTTCTCGTTGGCGTAATTGCTCACATCGTCGAGAATCAGGTCAACAATCTTAATTAAGTCCTTACGTATCAGTGAATTGAAGATAAAGGAGTCCGTCAGCCGGTTAAGAAACTCAGGTTTGAATGTATCCTTCATCTCCTTATTTATCTTCGAACGCTGATCATCAAGGACAGATTTTTGATCCTTGTTCTTAAAACCAATTCCTGGCTGAGTAAGATTCTTAATGCCCAGATTGGAAGTCATAATCAATATACAGTTCTTGAAATCAACCGTATGCCCGAGACTATCTGTCAACTGACCTTCATCCATGATTTGCAGTAACATATTATAGACTTCAGGATGAGCCTTTTCAATTTCATCAAAGAGGACCACGCTATAAGGATTCCTGCGCACTGCCTCAGTAAGGGTTCCGCCTTCTTCATAACCAATATATCCTGGAGGAGCACCAATCAATCGGCTGACGTTGAATCGTTCAGAATACTCTGACATATCCATTTTGATGAGGGCTTTCTCATTCTGATAGATATACTTGGCCAGCACCTTGGCCATTTCGGTCTTGCCCACTCCAGTGGGTCCCAAGAATAGAAAGGAACCAATCGGTCGCCTGGGATCACGAAAACCACTGCGGGCACGTCGCAGTGCTTTGGCCATGGCATTGATCACATGCTCCTGCCCTACCAGATGCTTGGTCATCTCTGACTCAAGCTTCAGCAGCCTTTCAGCTTCGCTCTCGGCCACATCCTGGATCGGGATGCTGGTCATCAGTGAGACCACAGCAGCAATATCAACGATTTTAACCAGTGGAGGGTCAATCTTCATGGCCGTATTCCACTCTTCGTTGGCTTCTTCCAATTTTTTGATGAGATTTCTTTCATCATCTCTCAGTGACGCGGCCAATTCAAATTCCTGATTGCGAACGACATCTTCCTTCCTGATCCGGAGATTATCCAAATCCGCCTCTATTTGAACGATATTATCAGGAATATCCACATTTGCCAGGTGGACTCGCGCTCCGGCTTCGTCCATGACATCGATTGCCTTATCTGGATGGAACTTCTCGGGAATATAGCGACTTGAGTAAGATACAGCCGCTTCCAGAGCTTCATCACTGTACTGAACATTATGATGAGCTTCATAACGATCTTTCAAACCGTGCAAAATCTGTAGGGTTTCTTTTCTAGAAGGTGGTTCTACCATCACTTTTTGAAAGCGACGCTCCAGGGCACCGTCTTTTTCAACATATTTTCGATACTCATCAAGTGTGGTGGCACCAATGCATTGCAGGTCACCCCGAGCCAGGGCAGGTTTGAACATATTACTGGCATCCATGGACCCGCTGGCAGCACCAGCTCCCACTATGGTGTGGAGCTCATCAATGAAAAGAATAATATCATCATTCTTTTCCAATTCAGAGGTAACCGCCTTCATTCTTTCTTCAAATTGTCCACGATATTTGGTTCCTGCGATTAAAGCAGCCAGATCCAGTGACACCAAACGCTTACTCAGAAGGATGCGCGGCACTTTCTTCCCAATAATGCGCAAGGCCAGGCCTTCAGCAATGGCTGTTTTACCTACACCAGGTTCACCAATGAGTACTGGGTTATTCTTTTTCCTTCGGGAAAGAATCTGGGCGACTCTTTCAATCTCTTTGTCTCTACCAATGACTGGATCCAGTTTGCCACTTCTGGCCAGTGCAGTCATATCCCGTCCAAAATGATCCAGAGCGGGAGTTTTACTCTGGGGTTTTCCCTTGATATGTTCGTTCTCACGACCACTCGCATCAGGGGAAAACTCCATCTCATCCCGCACGATTTCGTAATCTATACTGAACTCAGCCAGAATATCTGCTGCAATACCTTCCTGTTCACGGAGGATTGCCAGGAGCAAATGCTCCACATCCACCACATCAGCATTCAGGTCTCTGGCCTCTTGATAGGTGTTCTTTAAGATTCGTTCTGCGCGTTTGGTAAAGGGCAGGGTTCCTAGAATCATGGTTCCACCTGAAGTACGGATTTGTTCTTCAATGTGATTCTTGATATCTGATGGATCAATATTCAATGATTGCAGGATATCGATGACCTTATTGTCACCCTGCCTGAAGATTCCCAGCAATAAATGTTCGGAACCTATATATGCGTGCCCCAGTCGAATGGCTTCCTCTTTGGAAAGCTGGATAACGGCTTGGAGTTTTTTATGGAAATTTGCTTTCAATTTATAACCTCAATATTATTCATTTTTCACCAGCTGGTAATATAGGGCGTAAACACCGGAGATAAAACAATGTGTATGTTTGATTGCGTTTATGTCAGGGAGATGACTCTGTCGCAGGCGGAGGAAAGGGATCGACTATGGGTTGCTATGAGAAAAGATTGATCAAATTCCTTCCTGACAGACTGAATGAGTTCAACCAGGCGTTTGCCATTATCAGGATCCAGATTCCCGGTTGGCTCATCTGCAAGCACCAGCTCCGGCCGATTCATCAGTGCTCGAGCAACGGCCACACGCTGCCTTTCACCGCCGGATAACTGTGAGGGCTTATGATGACGCCTCTCATAGACTCCAACAGCTTCCAGAAGGGTTTTTGCTCGTTCATTGGCCAACTCTTTATCCAGATCAATGATCTTGGCCGGGATAAGTACATTTTCCAGGGCTGTGAATTCAGGAAGCAGATAATGGAATTGAAAAATATATCCCAGATTCGCAGCTCGGAAGGAGCTCAGGGCCTCGTCATTCATCTTTGCCGGTGACTTGCCCGAAATGAGCAGCTCTCCCGAATCGGCCTTATCCAGAGTACCAATGATATTCAGCAGCGTCGTTTTGCCAATTCCAGATGGACCATTGATGGCAACTATTTCGCCTCTCTCCAAACTCAGGTTGACATTTTTCAACACATCAAGACGCTCCCCCACACCGGAGAAGCTTTTATTGATATCGATGACCTGCAGTATTGGATTCATATCTATCTCTATCTTTTGTAGTTGATGGCATCAAGGGGTAAGAGCTTCGCAGCTTTATTTGACGGATAACGGATGGAAAGCTGGACTATTGCAAAAGCCACCACTCCAACCATAAGGACTTCATTCCAAACCAATTCCACCGGTAGTACCGGAATCAAGTAAATTTCGTCGGGGAGGGTTATCCAACCCCATATTGATTGACTGAGCACCAGCAGGGTTCCTACGATCACGCCCAAAACAACACCCAGAAAGGCCACAATGAGACCCTGGTAGTTAAATATTTTTTTTATGTTTGATGCATGAGCTCCCATGACACGCAGAATACCTATATCGGACGTTTTTTCCAAAACCATCATCATCAGGGAACTGACAATGTTAAACACAGCCAGTAAAATGATCATATTCAAACCGATAAAGCTGCCCCACTTTTCCATGCGCATGGCATCAAATAGCGTCTTATGCTGGTCATACCAGGTTCGAATATCCAATTCCGGCAAGGCCTGGGCTAAGCGGTTTTTAATCATTTTAGCATCATCGAAGTTGTTCAATTGCATGTGGATAACCTCTTTACCAGCCGATTTGAACATTCTGCGACCCTCAGCATAGTCGATGATGGCTAAATTCCTGTCAAAATCAAAGATATCCGATCTAAAGATGCCTGTAACCACAAAATGTCTTTGGGGAATACGTAATAATCCTGGTTTCACATCAAGAGGACTTTGAATGGCAACCGTATCGCCCACTGTCACGAAGAACTTGTCCGAAATGCCAGCCCCGATAACAATTCCGGGTAATTCAGATCCCGTTCTTTTAAGTCGACCCGTATGACTCCACTGCTCAGGTGGATTGGTTAAAAAGTATTCCCAACGCTCCTGATCGATGGCGTGAATATTTAAAACCATTTTGTCGTCCAAAACCTCTAAAACAGCTTTCCTCTCCGTACTCGCATATATGGCTTTCGCCTCCGGGACCATTGACTTGAGCTGTTCTATATCAGCATTTCCAGAGATGACCACGTGGGGGATAAAATTAGCGATGCGCCGGGTCACCTCCCCTTCAAAACCATTCAAAATGGAAAGGGTGATAATGAGTGCAATCACCCCGAGGGCAATTCCAATGATGGATATCCCCCCCACCAGACTGATGAAGCGGTTACTTCTTTTCGTAAAGAAGTAACGACGGGCCATATACCAATTCAACTGGCTCATTCATCCCTCAGCGTATCGGCAGGTTGCAGGCTGCTGGCCTGCATGGCAGGAATCAAGGAAGAGAGGATGGCCAGCAGGATCACACCACCTGATATGGCAATCACATCTTCCACGCCAATCAAAATGGATACTTTATCCATGAAATAAACATCGCTGGGAAGTGAAATAATTCCAAAAGTTGTCTGAACCCAGGACAAAATGACTGATAATATGATTCCAAAAGCAGTGCCCAGGAGTCCCATCATCAACCCTTCCAGACCGAATATACATCGAATACGCTTGCGGCTGGTTCCCAGGGCTCGCAGGGTCCCAATCTCTGTCCTTTTCTCCATGATGATCAATATGAGCGTGCTGGCGATATTCACCACGGCCACAATCATAATCAAACTAAAGATAACGAAGATGGGCAATTGCTGAGTCTTCATCCAATTAAAAAGGGTTTGATGGCGATCCCTCCAGGAAATCGATAAATGAGAATAAGGGAGAATTTGATCAATCTGCTCCATCACGCCATCTGTCAGGGAGATATCAGTGAGAAACACACCAAAATCATCGGTATCAGGACTCTCTGGGAAAATTTCTTCCATGGTCTGTGGTGAACAATAGAGATAACTTTTATCGTAATCAATCATCCCCGATTCATAAATGGCTTGAACCTGGGTGGCAGCAATGGACGGCAGTCCCTTCTGATCGGTAAAAGAACCTAAATCGTATACTAAAAGCTGATCCGAGATGCCCACACCAAGCTGTTCAGCGAGTGCAGCGCCTACAATCAGTCCGGTTTGCTTACTCTGACCTTGTGTGTAATTGGCACTTACTGAATAAAGCTGGCTCAAAGCTTCTTCCGGCATGACCTCAAGTAAAGCACCTTCGGTAATGTCATTGGCTTTAAGCATAACCTCAGCTTTTTTTATTCTGAAAATTTGTTTCACACCAGAAATGGCAGTGATTTCTGATATTTTTTCCTCATCCAGATCAAAACCAGATTCAAATAATTTTTCAATGCGAATGTGGGTATCAAACCCGATAATTTTTTCCGTAACCACGGATTCAAACCCTCGCATGACACCCAACGCCAGAACCAGGGTGGCCACACCAAGTGCCATGCCAATAATAGTGGTACGTGAAATAAATGCTATAAAGGGAACTCGGTGTTTACCGAAGAGATATCGGGTCGCAAGATAGCCAGTATAGGACACCGCTCAGTTTTTAAAACCTATCCTTTTGATTCAGGGCGCATTTGCGGGAAGAGCAGAACATCACGGATGGATCTATTGCCAGTGAGCAGCATGATCAGCCTGTCAAGTCCAATACCAACACCACCTGTGGGAGGCATTCCGTATTCCATGGCCTGCAGAAAATCTTCATCCAGCGTTTGGGCTTCCTCATCCCCTGCGGCGCGCAGAGCTGACTGAGCTTCCAATCTTTCACGTTGATCAATGGGATCATTCAACTCAGTGAAGGCATTGGCAAATTCATAGCCGGCGATGAACAACTCAAATCGCTCAACAAAAGTCCCGTCACTATCCCGCTTGGGCTTGGCCAACGGGGATACGGCTTTAGGGTATTCAGTCACAAAGGTTGGGTGAATCAGGTGCGGCTGCACCAATGCATCAAAAAGAGCATCCAGTAATTGCCCATAATTCGCCTCACCAGGAGCGTCAATATGATGTTCTCTACAAACCTTCAGTAATTCTGCGGTATCTGCCTTTGACAAATCAAGACCGGCATGTTTCTGAACAAGTTCAGACATGGTGGCACGGTCAAAAGCTTGCGTCAGATCAATTTCATGGTCATTAAATGCGAATATGCTCTGGCTCAGATCAGATGCAAGATGCTTGAATAGCGACTCGACCTGATCCATGAGGAAGAAATAATCGACATAGGCTTCATACCACTCAATGGCAGTAAATTCAGGGTTATGGGTGCGATCCATCCCTTCATTTCTGAAGTTCCGGGAAAACTCAAATACTTTTTCAAAACCACCAATGATCAGGCGTTTCAGATACAGTTCATCAGCAATTCGCAGGAATAGATCGATATCCAGGGCATTGTGATGCGTTTTAAAGGGGCGGGCTGAGGCGCCACCATAAAGCGGTTGCAGAATGGGTGTCTCGACTTCCAGATAGCCTGACTCATC
Source organism: Fidelibacterota bacterium (assembly GCA_021736185.1). GTDB lineage: Bacteria > Fidelibacterota > UBA8477 > UBA8477 > JABMPR01 > JABMPR01. Next base: position 11,884 of record JAIPGJ010000081.1, read on the forward strand.
AAAGAAGGTTCGGATGCTCTTGTAAATTTTTGCCCGCTTAATAAAAGTTTCTTTGACATCTGGATTGACGATGAGGTCAAGATCGCGCTTCCGGTAGCGCTGCTCCTTATCCTCAAAACCATCAAAATGCTGTCCATCCTTTTCTTTCACATTAGGTAGAGGT
>JAIPGJ010000082.1 GCA_021736185.1 Fidelibacterota bacterium
CTATTTCTATCGTCTCAAAATCAGGGATATTGACGGAAACTCTCAACTGAGTGATGTGATTAGCATCCAATCCACCCTGGACGTGGTTCCCCGTACCTGGGGCTCTTTAAAAGCCCTGTTTAAATAAAATCAGCTAAAATTGGAATGATGAATATCCGCTGTGGCGGATTTTTTTTTGCCAACAAGTTCTTGTTGGCAAAACCACGGCGAAGCCCGAAGGGCGAAGCCGGGTTATTTGTCTCAATCAAGACCTCCAGCTGTCACAACGAAATCGATAGATTTGTGCCCCCTAAGCTAGCCAACAAATTCACAGCTAAGAGAATATGATGTAGAACCTCACCTCTGGCTTCGATGAACTCAGCCGCCGGTTTAAAATGGACATTAAGCCTGCTTGCCTGGCCGAAGCTCAGCTGCCGCATCCAGTCAGCTGTGAACTAATGACACTCCAGGATGGTCCGGGCTGGTTCTACCAGATAGCGGTAGCCATTGTACAGGGTGTAAAAGCCATAGATGATCACTGACAGTGCTGCCAACTGGGTCATGATATGCCGAAACTTCAGCTTCTTGAAAAGACCAACAAAAAAGCCCAGACTGAAGAGCGCTGGAATGGTGCTCAAACCAAAGATGAACATCACGAGAGCACCGTAGATGGGACTGGCGGTACTGGCTGCGGTAATGGCAAAAAAATACACAAAACCACAAGGCAAAAGACCATTCAGCATCCCCAGCAGATAAAAGCCCAGGAGTGATTCTGTTTGCAAGAGATTCTTAAAAGTTGTTTGATACCATTTTGAACTGGAAAATGAGGTCTCAAACAACTTGAGAACATGTAGTTTTCCCATGAGCGATAAACCAGCAATGACCATGGCCACACCGGCTACAATCCAGAGAATCCCATTGGTGGTGTTATTAAAAACAACAACTCCTCCCAATATACCAAACACAGCCCCCAGAACCGTGTAGGTGGTGACCCGGCCCAGGGAGTAAAGCAGGTGCGAGAGCGCTCTGGAACTCACACTACGCTCTTTTTGAAGGCCTGCCGTGGAATAAGCGATGACAATGCCCCCACACATCCCGATGCAATGACCAAATGATCCCATAAAGGCAATCGTGATGATTGATATGATGTTGACCGTTTCCATTATGGCTCCATAAGCTGTTTACGGTAAGTCAAATTGGCCATGGTTTCACCTTTCAACATGGCTTGCTGCATGGCAGCGAAAGCAATGAGGCCTTCTCGATGGGTCCTATAGGCTCCAAATCCGTACGACATGGGTGTTTGGTCATTGCGACTATACCAGGCCAGGTTTCCATCGATCCACTCACCAGAGGGCAAATCTTTGACCCAGATGATGACTTCATCTTTAAAGGGTTTGGCACTGAGCCAGGCAGCCATACAGCCATGGTCATCAAAAAACCAGGTTCTCCCATCCGGGACGATGACCTGCGAGCTATAATTCAGATCGTTAATGAGCATGCCGCATTCACTGCACTGGAAGTGCCCTGGAGTCATTTTAACGGGATCCCGATTCGCATTGCCCTCATACACGACAGTCATTTGCTGGGATTTTCCCAGCAACAAAAAAAGGCTTATGATGACCCCGATGAAAATGAGAATAAAGAGAATGGGTTTGAAGGTTTTCATGTTTTACCCCCGGATAAATCTAGGCGTTGAAAGGATTTACTGCTCAGTCGTGTAATCCAATTCAGTTGAGAGTCGGTAACGCATCACCCGCTGATGCCGGGTATCAGCAATATAAACGACACCATTGGCATCCACAGCCACACTCCGGGGGCCATCCAGAATATCTGCCACTTCAACCTGGTAGGTGGTGTCTCGGGTGACATATTCATACTCGGGTCCAACGAGGAAAGAGTCGATATAGCTGGAGTCTACCAGCACCCGGTTCATTCCAATATTAAAAGTGAATCTCCCTGAGGGGTTGAACTGTTGGATACGATCATGACCTGTATCAGCGACATAAATATTCCCCAGAACATCCAGACTCAGGTCTGAGGCTCTATCATAGCGTTCAATTTCCATGATATCATCCTCACCATATTCAAAGCCAGTACCTCCACCCACTTTGTGGACACTGAAATTTTCACCCCATTGCGTGTAATACAGGGCACCATCTTTGCCATGGGTCATACCACGTGGATCATTGACAGTCCCATTACCCGTTCCAGGTGACACCTTCCGACCGATAATGCGGCCTCCGTAGACCAGGATCTGATTTCCTTCACCGGTCAAGAGCAGGGCGACAGGAATATATTGTAGATCCAATATCGCATTTGAATTGGCATCAGCTACATAACAGTGGTCACCAAAGCTACTCACCCCGGTAACCTGTACGTTTTCAGGGTCAACATAATATCGCGCAACCCGGATGGCTTCCAGGCTGTCACCGGCATCCCAGAAAGGACGAGGCTTGAGCCAATAATCAAGATTATCTGCAGACCATCCAATAGATGCAACGGTCCAATTCTGGTTCTGTAGAGTGGTAATAGAATCGAAGTTGCTGACCCACCGGAGCTCGCCTGTGGGAGCTTCAAGTTTCACCCTGGTCGCCATTGAATCCACCCCAACATTATTAAGATATTGATTCCAGACCATGAGACGATTGCTACTGTCTGCTATAAACAGATTCATACGACTGTCCTGATGGATGGCAAAAGGTGCAATACTAAAGCCCGCCTGATCCCTGAGATCAGTCAAATCACCAAAATGATTACCAAAGTCGTCATCGACGATTGCTTCGCCTGAAGTGCTAATGACATGAATGCTAGCCTGGTCATGGTCAGCCACAAAAATATAGCCATCCGTCCCTGCAATAATATCCCAGGGACTGGAGAATGAATATCCATTGCCTGCATCCCAGTCTGGACTGATGCGGATATAAGAGGTATCACCCGCTCCAAAGACAGGATCAAAGGCTGTGGTTTCAGTGGGCAGATCAATCTTGACTCCGCATTGCAGCAGTAAAAATATGATGATGAAAGCCATTGGAAATTTAATACAGCGCATCATCACAAAGACCACCCTAGACTGAAGTGTTCCGAACGATTTAAATCAGACATATCCGCATAGGAGTAGCCAAAACTAAATCCAGCCCACTGGACACCCAAACCCACGGTCCATGATCGAACCTCGTCGCTGAAGTGATATCCGCTTCTTATGAACAGCATATCATGAAACCCGTATTCAAGACCGAGAGAGATGTTTTCAGAATTATCTACGGGGTGATTAAGTTGAATGGAAGTGGTTAATTCCTGGCCTGGAGATTGGAGCCATTCGTGGGCAACCCCCAGACGAAATATGGTAGGGGGGGCAAAGGACTCATACTCTACCACCGTAGAATCCGAATCAGCATATCGGCCCTCGGGAGCGGCTGGCGAGCCGAAATTCAGCAGGGAGACAGCAAAGCGTAAATCTTTGTATCCCGTTCGATAAAAGGTGCCCAGATCCAGGATTACACTGCGCATTTTTAAATCCGCCAGTTGTTCCTCGACCAATTTGGTAGTGATCCCAAAAGAGAAGCGGTCCGTCATCCTCAAGGCATAAGTGAGGCCCAGCAGCATATCCCCGTAGTTGAAATATTCTCCAGTTCCATCTGGTCTGTATTCAGTGGTGATCTCTGTGGGCGGTGCGTAAAGTGCCAGAGCACTGATACCCAGATGATGTACACGACCAAACTTCCACACTCCAGCAAAGCTGCTCAACTGAAAATCGGCAATCCATTGACTCTGATCTATCATAATATTGACGGTTTCTTCACCCTGGGCAGCGCCAGCCGGATTCCAGAACAGGCTGGAGGCATCATCGGCAATAGCAGTGTATGATCCAGCCATACCATGAGCTCTCGCTCCAATCCCGATCTTTAAAAAGGAAAAGGATGAAGTCCCGGCACGTTGTCCCCCCAGACTTGGGAACAAATTCCCCTGAGCAAGAACGAATTGGGCTGAGAGCAACAGCGTTAATATGATGAGTCCTCGTCGCATTAGAATCTCACACTCATTCCTAACTCGACTGTCCGTGGGATGGAATAACGACCCGGATTATAGTTGGGATCAGGGCTGTTAATAAAACCATAGGAATAAATTTCCCCTGGGTCATATCCTTTTCCTGTGAAGGGATTGATGCTCCGGGGACGTTTTACGTTGAAAAGATTTTCAATGGTGCAATAGGCCTTCAGCTCAAGACCATTGACCTGAAAATATTTATTCAGCTTCAAATCCACCGTGGTGAAGGGATCAGCTGTTTCAGAATAGGGTGTATCACTCTTGGATTGCCCCTCGTAATAAAATTTACCATTCTCCTCCCGAATGGTGATATTCTCCATCCCGGTGTAGCGTCGACCGCTTTGATATTCGATGCGTGCCGAAACCCCCCAATCTGCAGGAAGTTTTAATCCCAGGAGTCGGAGTTCATCTTTTTTCCCCACATTAAAATGCAGATTGGTGAAAATGCTAAAGGGTTGATCCCAGCGTAAATAATTTTCACCCAGGGGTTTTTCATCGAGGCGACCCGCCTCCACCAGCAAATTGTCCAGGGGTGTCGAACTCTTGCCGGTAGTAAAACTGTAACTCAAATTTGCATCTGCCGAGAAAAACCTGGCGAATCGTCGTCTGAATTTCATTTCGATTCCACGAGATCGGGCATAATCCATATTGATATAAATGAGGTAGGAGAGGTGACCATAACGAGGATTGAAAAGGGTGACCCTTTGACTGGTTTCGTAGTCAAACATATCCTTGTAAAATGCTTTGATTTCCAGCACCTGATTGGCATCGAATTTATGCTTGATTCCGATCTCATAAGCCACGGTAGTCTTTGGTGAAAGGTTGGGATTGCCAAAGAGTTGGTAGGTGGCTTCCGCTGATGATCGCAGCTTGGCATAAACATAATTAAAGGTCGGCAATTGTGAGAAATGCCCATAATTGAAATAAAGGACATCGGAGTCGGTAACAGGATGAGAAATGCCTAAACGTGGGCTCAGATGTCCCTTGGCTCTGCTTCCGGCAAACTCGAAAGTTTCGGCATAGAATTTCGCCCGGGCGGCATCGGTGATGGTCAGGACGGAGCTATCTGCTACAGCATCTTCGAGATATTTTCCTGGAAACCAGTAATCATAACGAATACCCAGGTTTGCAATCATACCATCAAAAGTGATACGGTCCTGGATATAGAAGGCACCATAATCGGTGGTGGCATTGAAATAATCATAATTCCGGCCCAGCCCAGATTCGCCCAACCAGGGTGAATCTATATCAATAACTTGCAGTTCGGATCGCTTATGATCAAAACCCGCCTTAAAGCTGTTGCGTTTGGATGGCTGGTAATTGATATCCAGATCAATGGAACGGTTATCGGAGTAGTAATCATACCAGTCAGAGGCATCTCCATGATCCCAGAATTCATCCCCATAAGAGATATCTATCTGTCCATCAATTCCCACCTGAAAATAGTTAATGGGTTCAGTGTCTGTGGTTTGCTCGTACTCTGTCCAATGCTTGTTTTGAACCGCGGAATGGATATTCGTATAAAAACGACCCATGGCGATTTCATAGAAGAGTTTTGAAGATATGGTATGAGTATACAACAAGGAGCTCAGGATGGCCTGCTTGGTAATGGTATTATAATTGTTGAGCATGTTCTGATATTCATAGGGGAAATTATAGCCCTGATTGATATTCAGGGAGTAATCGTAGGACACGCTCAGTTTTTGCTGACTGTTGATACTCCAGGTTAGTTTGTAGAGACCATGCCAATCATTCTCCTGACGAGTTGCCAGGTTTTCCATCCATGACTCAGAGGGGTAAAGCTGGTCCGCCTTAGGTAGATAGCCATCATTAAGATTCATATAGCCATTGAGGAAAAAGCTGAAATGCCCTGGAAGCTTTAACCCCAGGCGATTCAATGTTCTGCTGATAATCTCAGGTCCACTCAATGTGAATTCAATTCTATCTTTGCCAAAAATATCCCAGGGCAATTTCTTCAATCCCAAATGATCACTTGAATATGAAAAAGTGCCGTGATAGTCCTCTGAACCTTCCTTGATGCGGATATTGATAATACCAGACATGGCCTGGCCATATTCAGCATTAAATCCACCAGTAATCACTTCCATTTCTTCAATGGCATCTACATTTAAATACACATTATTGGTATTGCCCGAGAGGGGATCTTTGACGGACATGCCATCCACAATAAACATGGATTCATCAACCCGACCGCCGCGAATATGGATTTCATTATCCTGGGAAGTGATACCAGCCTGTTCTGCCAGAACATCGCCTACATTTTCCACGATATTCATTTTCAGGTCATCAGATGTGAGTCGGACACTGGAGGCGGTTTGATCCACTTCCAGGAGGGGCCGTTGACCTTCCACAACCACTTCCTGACCCAGGGCCAGTGTGGTTTGTTCCAGTTCGATTTCTACAAAGATGGGTTCAGCCGTGCTCACAATATTATTGGTCTTAAGGACCACCTTATACCCAATCATGGAAAATTCAATATCATAGGTGCCAGGTGACATGCCAGTCAATCGAAAATGGCCATCAAGGTCCGTGGCGCTGCCGTAGTAAGTCCCCTTGATCATGACATTGACACCAGGGAGCATCTCACCTGTGCTTTCATCACTGACGCGACCTTCGATAACACAGGTTCCCTGGCCTGATAGAGACAGTGCCAGACTAAGAAGGAGTAGTGTCGTAATCAAATGTCGCACTACTCGAAAATCTCATTCAGGATAAAATCCATCAAGGGCACCACATTATTGTTTCCAACAAATAGATGTAAGGGGAGACAAAAATAAACACTTTGTCCAGCGGTTGGGGATGGTCGGTATAAAATCCCTACCGAAGGATGCCCTGTCCAGGATTGTAATCCATCCGTGCTAGGATCGGTTAGCCGAAACAAATCGATAACACTTTCACCTGGCTCCAAGGCAGTCCTTGGATAATAGGCAAATAGCGGATAGGGGATAGTTTGGGTTCGTTTGGTTGCCAGAGTATCCGGTAACACATAACCTGGATTACTCAACATTGGATTGACCACCTCAACCTGAAAACCTCCCAACAGGAAATCGTTTGTTGTGAATTTGAAACTGGAATCAATGCTGGTAAAGGCAAAACCAGGATTGACATACAAGGTGGTTACAAAAATATTTCCACCATTTTCCATGTAGGTCCTGAGGGCCAGATTTGCAATTGCCAGACGAGGAGTTTGTGTAAAATGATACCAGAAAACGGTTTTAAAATAACCAAACATAGCTGCCTGGTCAGACTGGCTCAGAGGCAATGCTTTTTCATTCTCGCCAATGACAAAAAGAGTATAATTGTTAGGGCCATATATTGAGTCGATCAGTCCAGTATAAAACTGGTGGGCACTTCCATTATCATTGAGGTAGTCATCTATGATAAGGATTTCACCCTGTGGTTCTTCAACTCGCCAGAAGTTGGGCGTGGTATTATCGGTAGAATCTGGAAACTGAAGGAGAGCACTGGGAGCGCCAGCGGTATCAAGTGCCTGAACAAAAAAGGTGTGATACCCGGCATCAATCCCAGTGAGTTTAATACTGGTTACATCCCCCCCCAGATAATGCCAATTTGTAGTATCGTCGAGCGCATACCTCACTCGGCTGATGGTTTCAGCACCATCCGGATCTGTCATGGTCCAGGCAAAGGTACGTGTGGGGAAAGTAACGTGGGTAACATTTGGATCAGACCCTACTAGCGGGTTAGAATTTTGTGCGAATTGAATTTCTGGTAGGGAATTGGTTATGGGAAAGCGTAATGTTGCAGGGCTTGGATCTGCAAGGCTATCGTTGTCAATGGCGCGAACCTGGAAGACAAATTCATCATAGATAACTTTTATGGGCAGGAGAAATGTATCCGTTTCCGAAGTTGTCGTGGTCCAATCAGCTTCAAAATTCCAGCGGTATTGATAGGCAATCACCTCGCCATCTGGATCTTCACCCCACCAGTAGAGAATCTGATTGCTTGTGCTGGTATCAGGTAAAAATCGGGTTACAATAAAAGTGGTGTCAGCAGTGGTATCCGAAAGTACAGTATCAATGTGGTCTGGGGCAAACTCAAGAAATAGATGGGTATCTGGTGATCGATTCTCAGTGGTGGCTTCAGGTAAATCATCGAGGAAGGGATTATTCAGAGATTCGCAGGCCATGAGCATGAAAAATCCGAGAACTAGCAACATGCCGTAATTAAACTTTTTAGAATCTCTCATTCTGTATCCACCGGTAGCATTATAGCGTGTGAGCTCCTCATCATTTTGTCTTTTTTGTTCTTGTCCCTTTTCAATAATTAATATGAAAGACTTACCCCGCTCCATGCCAGATATGGAGCGAGGTAAGTTCTCTGCTCTATTTCAAATAGGTCATCTTTCTAACGATGTGCTCGGATCCAGCCACCATGCGGTAGAAATAGAGACCGGAGGCAACTGGTTTGCCCCTTACATCCAACCCGTTCCAGACCACCTGGTAATCGCCAGCCATAAGGGACTTGTCCACCAGAGTTGTGACGTATTGTCCCAATTGATTATAGATAACCACTTTCACCGCACTCGCCTCAGGAATCCTGAATGCAATATTCGTGGTCGGATTAAATGGGTTGGGATAATTCCGCAATACATAACCTTGAGGGATTACAGCATCATCAACCGCGACACCTTCAAGAACTAAATCACGTTCATAAAGCGGTGATATCTTGTAGGTCGTGGAGTCCTCAAAGGAGCCAAAATGATTATAGACCCAGCCTCGAACCTCTGCAAAAACAGCTCCGGGTAAAGGTTGGATATAATTAGCCAGACTGTCCGAATCATCTTCAATTAGTATGGATCCACTCCCATCATCTATTTCCAGGATATCAAAGGCCGTTGGTTGATTTGTAATAACGGTGGCATTTTGGACCTTGATATTCACATTACCCCACTGCTCAGCAGTCGCTGGAATGCGAAGATCCCCAGTAAGAATGACAGGCTCCTCTGGCAAGGGCTGATTGATGTTTACCACGGTGATATCTTCAGTAATGAACAGCTCCGTCATTGCGGATGTGCCACCGGTGAGGTATTCAGAAATATAACCAGTTGCCTGAATAACATAACCTTCCTTTAAGGTTGGAAAGGTCAAACTATCAGAGTCATAGCACATAATAGCAGACCAGGGTCCACCATGAATGTCCTGAAAAATGAATTTGACACCATCACCGGCGTAAGACAACCCGGTTGGCATGCTCACGATACCTTCTACCGTAACGATCATACTGTCTGTGTAGCCAGCGTAATAGGTGCTGATGTCCTGATAGTAAATCGAACTATCCACGTCATCATAGTGTGGCAGAAGATCTGAGTAGTTCACCTGCTGTATCGCCTGAATACGTGTAAATCCGTCATCGGTTTGTACATCTCTGGCCAGACGTGGCTCCAGCTTGTAAGCCCCAAAGGAATAATCCATGACACCTGTAACACTGCTTAAAGCTTCACTTTGGGTCGGCCAGTAGTAATAATCTGCAGCATCATCGACGATCAACTCGTTGATTCCATCACTGATGCTCCATTCACCAAGGCCCAAATCCGGATTGGAGACAACCACATCCTGAATTTCGATAAGACATCCCTCGTACATTCCCATATCAGCCTGGATGCCCACTATCATTGGTTGGATGCTATTCCCCTGGCTTAGAATCTCAAAAAATGAAACATCCAGGAACTCGGTAACATCATTATCGTACAGGCTAACTCTACCCGTAATTCGGACTTCATCTCCTTCAGCAACTCTGCGATGGGGATCGTAGATCTTGATTCCAGAAAGTGCGGCCTGCTCATCCTGGATAAAATAGTACTGTAAATTATCTTCTGGATGGAAAGCATAGGGTTCAGCAGTAACAATCCCCTCAATCGTGACCACTGAATCTGAAGCAACGGTTCCGTTCTGAATAGAGGCAATTGAAGTGATGACACCACTGTATACAGTGTAGGATTGTGGCTGAGAAGTACCAATGCTACCCCAATTATCCACAGCACTGATTGTAAATTCAACCAAAGCGCTTGTATCCTGTGCGACGATGGTGGTCGCCCAGTTATGTCCCAGACCTTCAGTCATATCCAGCACAACCGCTGCAGAACCATTCACGGTGTAGCTAAGCGAAGCTGAAACCACTTCCATATTATCGATGATATGGGCTGTGATCTCAACATCATTCGCCGAAGTGGGTCCGGCGGGTAGCCAGCTGATGTCCGTTATGGCTGGTGCCGGGTCACCTATTTGCTCAATATCCGTGTACATCCTTGGAAATATCTGATATCCACTATCATAGGGATCAGAACTGTCAAATTGACCGACTATGCCCTGAATATTAAAATATCCCAGCAACTGATCATGTCCATCCACATCGGTATCTTTATCAATACGCATGGTAAAGGTTTCCCCTGATGGATCGGTTATAAGCAAATTCGCATTGCTCCCCTCATCAGGCCAGGAATCACCCCCGACAATCGTAGCGCTATCAATTCGTATTAATTCTGAATCGTATACCTCACCATCCTCAAGTATTTCCGCAATAGTCAGCAACTGGAAAGGCGGGAGTGGATTTCCCTGGCTATATACCACAATATCTTCGGGGGTCACGGGGATAATCTCAGATTTTCCGTTGTAGAAATCCAATTCTCCAGTCACCATAACCGAATCACCAATCTCGAAAAAAGCATCAAAATCCCAGGAAAAAACAACAATTGCGCCGGTTGGATCCTGAATAGCATACTCAGAATCGCCTTCTCCTGCAAAGCTGCCAGTGGTGACGATGCCCTGAACAGCAACCGTTTCTCCCAGAGTGGTGGCTCGGGCTTCTGCTATAGTAATGGGGGTGAGATCATCAAGCTCAGTGATCCACTGACTGATTAATGTGATTTGCTCAGTGGTAAGACTGCCACCCTGAGGCATTTGCTGACCATTCACACCATTGCCAGCTAGTTTATTGTAAAGTACCGAGCTAAATGGATCGCCTGCAACAACCCGTAGAGCTGGAGAGTAACCGCTGGAGACGATTCCTACGAGATTGTCAAAGCTCTGTCCTGTAGCCAGACTTAAGCCGCCGCTTGCACCGTGACAACTAATACACCTATTGTTAAATATCGGTTGGATGTCTGTATCAAAATTTACCGTCTGGGCATGTAGCACAGAGAATAAAAAAAGAGACAATAGTAACATACGTTTCATGGATTTCTCCTCTTAGTTTCTGGTTTTCGTATTATGTAATCCATATTTGTAACAAATATTCATCACGCTTATTTGATCACCAATAATTTCCCGGTTTGTATATGCGCATTGCTCAAATCTTCAACGCTATACACATACATACCTGTTGCCAGGGGTTCATCAAATTTTGTAATCAAATCCCAAGGGTGTTCTCCACCAGATAAGATGGTGTTTCCCGCTGGGAGTTGTGATATATCTCCACCATGGTAATTGTTGCCCTCATGGTCGATTTCCTCCACCAGGTCCCCACTTAGGGTGTAGACACGAATGATAGAATTGTTGGGTAGGTTTCTAAACCAGACCAGACGTTCCCGCTGGCCCCTGCCATCCCATTGTGCCCTGACCCGATAGGGATTTGGATATACGGACACGGGAGCACTGACGGCGTCTGTCCTTGCCGGCGTGCCAGGTATAACACTGACGCGATTTTCATTGCGGGAACTCTCCAAGCTTTCCATACCTGTCGCTTCATCCCCACTATCGAAGGCTGTAATGGCATAGACCGTATTCCCGGGCCATCCATTTTGGACACCCTCATTCACCCACTTGTAATGATAATAATGCCCCTTGATTTCAATTGAATCTGCCATCCCCATTTCATTATGAATCTGAACCAGATCAAATCCCGTATCATAAGCAAATTCATCACCGACAAGATCAAATTCAGCCAG
>JAIPGJ010000083.1 GCA_021736185.1 Fidelibacterota bacterium
CGATCGAGGTATTTCTGAGAACTTTTTTCGATGAGCAGATTCATACCAATTGGTTTTGATGTCAGACGGCGGATGTAGCGCAGACCGGCCCGAAATTCATGGCCGTGGACATAAGTCAGGCTGAGGGGTTGAACCATGCCGAGTCCGCCGGCTTCTGAAATTGCCGCGACTAATTCGGGATTGGAACAGGGATACATGGCTCCCCCGATAATGGGGAGCGCCACATCCAGCTCTTTGCAGAAGGACTTAAAGGGTATTTCCCCCGTAACATTCATTGATTCATACCATAGATGTCTTTGATTTTTCCAGAGCGAAGAAAAAAGCCAGTCCAGGCGGAGTACAGCGCCACAGCTCCCATAATGATCAATAACCTGATCCAGTCATCACCAGCTGCAATCCGGATCTGAATATATTGATAGGCTCCAATCAACCAGAAAACAGCAGCGACATAGGCAATCATTTCCAGGCTCAAGATGACCCACTTCTGTTTTATTAAGAAAAGGAAGGGGATCAGCAGAGAGATTCCTGCCAAAATATCATTGTCGGCTCTGGAAAAGTGGGCTGCCAGCAAGATGATCATGAAAACATAAGGAATAATTCTGGAAATCACGGTTGATTCCTTTCAAAGGGTTTAGGGCAGGTACTTGCCTGTTATGATACGGGGATTACCATTGTAATCCTGGATAATTTCCAGGTCATGGAAGCCTTTCTCCATAAAAATATTCAATACGGGCTTTTCCTGAGGACGACCACCAAATTCAAATATAAAGTGGCCGCCGGGAATGAGTAAATCGGGCATAATTTCAGCAAAACGTCGATAAAAGGAGAGTCCGTCACTCTCATCAAACAAAGCCATGGCCGGATCGAATTGAGCCACCTCAGCCTGAAGTTGGTCCTTCTCGTTTGGCGCAATGTAGGGCGGGTTTGAGACGACGATATTAAAACGTTCTTCTATATTGGGGAGTGATGTTAAAATATCAACTTCCTGAAAGCCAACTTTCGTATCATTCAGGAGCGCATTCTCTTTGGCCAACTCAAGAGCCTCTTGGGAGACATCGATACCCAGAACATTGGCCGAGCCAAGGGCTTGAGCCAGGGCGATGGCAATACATCCAGATCCAGTCCCGATATCTAGAATTCGAGCTCCGGGCTTAATGTTTAAGCGTAAGATTTGTTCTACCAGAATTTCTGTCTCAGGTCGTGGAATTAATGCGGCGGCTGTGGTTTTGAGAGTGAGATTCATAAAACCCGTTTCTCCCACAATATGCTGGAGCGGTTCTCTGGTTCCCCGCCGTCTGATATGTTCGCGATAAAGATCCATCTCGTCTTTGGCCATGGGACGATCAAAAAAGAGATAGAGTTCCAGTCGGTTCTTATTCAGAACGTTTCCCAACAGGATTTCTGCATCCAGTCGTGCATCGGGCACACCCTTCTTTTCCAGAAAGTCAGTGCTTGTCTTGATAATGTCTAAAACACGCCAAGTGGTCATAAGATGAAAATAGTTTTTGAGGGTTAATTGTTAACTATAAAATAAGCTGGAGGACATATTTCTATCAAGACAATTTTTAAGAAAGATTTCAATCGTAGAGGATGATATTAATGAGTAAAACCAGATCTTGAACATTGATGAACTGATCACCATTTATATTGGCTGTCTCGTACTGGGCCTCGCTGGGGACCAATTCCCCCATGATGATATTCACGAGAATGACGATATCACTGATTGAGTTGAGGCCGTCAAAGTTAAGATCACCGGGAAGAAACTGAGAAAAAATGCGAATTAAATCTGGTCGTGTTTCAGTTAAAAGACTTCCGCTGTGATCCATAATGCTGAGGCTCACGTCATAAATTCCAGGTTCAGTATAGATATGGGTGGGATGCTGTTCTACACTACTATTGCCATCACCAAAATCCCATTCCCACCAACCAACGGGACCGGTTGAAACATCCCAGAAGTGAATCTCCGTATCGACAAGCTGGACATTGCCATCAGTTTCGAAGACTGGAGTTACTGCCTGAGGATCGGTGTAATCCGTCTCTGTAAATTCTACTGAGAAATTCTGACCAATCATTCCATTTTTAAGCTGGAGAAAATAGAAATCATTAGGTGCTTTGATCACAGGTGTTGGGGCACTCTGCCACGGGGACCATTCAATAAAGTGAACCTCGTCAAACCAGCCATAACCATCGCCAGCCGCAGGCGTGTCGGTATTCAGGCGAAGATCAAAATAGGCAGCATTGGCAGGCGGAATGGTTTCCTGGTCTAAATAAGTCCAATCAGTCGTACCGTTAACTCCAGCATTCAAATCGTGGGTGGCCAGAATGGTCGAACTGGTGCGATCGAAATAATAGCGCACCTGCACTTTCACACCATTGCCGTTCTGAGATTTAATATATGCAGAGATATGATGTTTTTTTGTGGCATCGAGGCGAATGCGATTTTCCAGATTGGTGACGACATTATCACCTGAACTGGGTGTCCGATGCTGGCCGATGGAACGCTCTCCGGAGTAAGCTTCCGTAAGGTCAAACCACTCGTCATTGCTGTTAAGATTCCATTCGCTGGCACCTTCGTCCTCCATGTTGCCATACCAGAGGAGTTCCCGACCCAGACGATATTCCCACCCGGTACCTGCAGGCGAGGACAGTGAGGAGAGGTTGCCCAGTTGGTGAATCTCCAGGGGAGCTGACATCCAGGTGGATTCCACGGGATGCATATTAAAAGTGCGGCGATTATAATTGGTGGTTCGGGGCATGGATAAGGTGTCCAGCCAAATCGAAGCGCTGGCAGTTTCACGGTCTACATAAAGATAGGTGTCCAGGTCTTTGGATTTATCTGCCAGATAATCCAACAGATGAACACCAAGATCACCCCTGGCTGGAACCGGGATGTAGTCATCCAGATAAACGGGTGTGGCTGAAAAGGCTGAAAATCCCGAAGCATCCACTTCTGCATTGAGGATGACAGTGGGAAAAGTTTCATGATAATTCAAGTCAAAGACAAAATTACCCAGAGAGTGGGCAATGAGTTTTCCGTCGTAAACCTCAAAACCCTGAATGATGTGGGGATGATGGACCACCACCAGATCAGCTCCTGAATCAATGGCAAAGTGACGAATTTCACGATCCCACATATGGGGAACATCCAGAAGGGGTGAGTAGTTTTCATCTTCACTACTGTTGGCCTCCAGATCCATATGATCACTCAGCTCTCGGGGAGCGATCCAGTCCTCAGCGGCTATATCGACACCAAAATAGCCATCATAGCCAGCGCCGGGAGAAGTGGAATATTCACTTCCTGCATGCATTTCCATGACTACCAGATCAGCGACATCTCTTACATCATTGATTTGTTGTAAGAGGTAATAAGGACTTAAATAGGCAAATCCAGGTTTGTTATATCCCGCATTCAGGAAGGGTTGAGAATTGTTATACTGACCGGTACGGTCACTATTGGCCAACCAGGCAATGGAGACACCCAGATTATTGGTAAAGATAGGTTGATAAGCCTCGTCGCTATTTTCACCAGAGCCTGAGAACAGGATATTATTGGCCATCAGTGCTTGCTGAGTGGTCTGCAAGCCGGTCAGACCATAATCAAGGGTGTGATTATTAGCCAGGGTCACCACATCAATCCCTGCATCCGCCAGAGCGGAGACATATTCAGGACGACCTTTATAGGTTACTGACTTGGTGGGGTGCTCTACGCCATCAATGGTCATGGTACATTCGAGATTAGCGATACTCAGGTCGGCTGCTTCACCCAAAATTTCCAGTGTAGGTTCGAAAATAGCGTTGATGCCTGAGGTCTCCAGGATGCCGCCAGCGTCTTCATAGCTTCGGGCAATCATGATATCGCCGACGAAATTCAATTTCAGTGGAAAACTATCTTCCCCCTGGTCCACAGTAATTTCTGCCCTGGCCTGGCCCATGGTGCCGGATTCATCGGTTACCTGTAAAAGGACACTGTAATGATGATCATCTTCTACCATATAGGTATGGCTGGGCGAGGGAGCTTCGCTGGTTTCCCCATCACCGAAATACCACAAATAGCTGTGTGTTTCACTATCTGGATCATTAATCAGGGCCTGGAAGTTGATCTCCACACTGCGTTGATTGGAAGCATTGCGAAAGATTTGACCCTGAGAGTGTTGTATCTCGACTTCAGGGGCGAAAGCAATAGCGTTGCTAATGTCAAAAATTTCATCGAAATAGATGTGACTTGAAACATCTGTAGCACGATCATTGATATAGATAATGGAGTTCAGGCGGGGATAATAATCAAACCGGGCAAACCAGTCATCTCCGACAGGCAGACGAAATAGATTCCAGGCATCTTCTGGAAAATATCCCTGATAAACAGTGACCCATTCAGCGATGTCCAATTGTTGGCTGCCGTCAAAGGCATAAAAGAGAGTATTGAGAGAATCTTGAAAGCCAATGCCTTGAATTTCACCCTGGGATTCAATGTATGCGGCCAGCTGAAAGACGGAACCCTCTGAAACCGGATGAGGATCAATACTCTGGGATTTCCAGGTATTGCCCCAGATTTCCAGCGCATAATCCGAATTCATAAAGGTTCTGTTCGAAGCCAAACCCCAGGAATCGGGCTGCAGGTCTTCGTCTGCATAAGAATCAAGATTAATATGCCCTGAATCGAAATTTTCAAGGACAGTAATAGGCTCATGTCCGGGGATATTGTCATTGATGGTTGCGCTGGTGGGACTGAAATTTCCAAAATGGTCCTCAGCCTCAATCCTGAACACATAATCTCCCTGGGGGTCCAGGTTTTCCATCATGTAATGGTTAAGATTGGGATTTGCGAATTGAATATTGGTTGAGGCATCTATGAAGGGCGACTCAGCCGTAAGCTGGTTCGTATCATATACGATGCGATAGGTCTTATGGTTGGTGTCAAACACAGGGTCCCAGCGCAGACTCACATAGGTTTGGCCGTCAAATTCGGTTCGCCAGTTGGGGATGGCTGGAGGGGGCGTTTCATCAGCGACATCCATCCAATTTGTCAGATAGGCTTCTAAGGCATCAATAAAGGGCTGGTAATACTCCAGCAGGATACTGTAGTTCTGATAGGAGGAGGGGTATCCGCCTGCGTAAAGTTCGGTAAGGGGCATATCCATATCCTGGAAAAGCATGGGTTTTTCAGCATATTCAATTTGCACCCAGGGTTCGTAGACCTCGTTGTTGTTAAAGAATTGCCGGAGGTAATTCATCTGAACACCTGTATTGGGACCCAGCAAGGTATAGGTATGGGGGACTTCTATATCCTCATCAACCCCATGATACAGGAAGCCACCACTGTAGTGGACACGATAATATTCATCAACCCGCTCAGGGCCATGGGCACCAAACTGCCCGGCCTCGATGGGAAATTCCGCAGTAAAATTTACCAGATCAAGATTGTCATCAGAAATGTCCCGGATCGGTTTGTTGGCGTTGGCTGCATCCCAGCCTCCTGAAAGAACAATACTTTGAAAATTTGAGTGGGCAGTATTATCATCAAAACTGTGGGTGTGGAGAACGAGTGGTGAATGAGGTCCTATTTGCATCAGCGAATCACACAACACTTCATGAAAAACCTGGAAGACGGTATTGCTGTTCCGGGAGGGGTCAGATAGGGATTTATTGTTAGAATAGGGAGGATAACCGGTCCATTTTACCTCTCTTCCCGCGCCGGAAATCATCATGGCGAAGGCATCTGTCTGAATAAACATTTCAGCACCCAGATAGGGGGCAATAAAGTCATCACAGGGATGTGGTATTTCGACAATTACATGTTGTCTCGTGGCATCGGGGTTGATAATAAACAGTCCCCATCCGTTGGAAAAGCTGCCAGTAACATCATCCTCGAGAACGTCTGGCAGGTTGGCATCCAGGTAAGACAGATTTAAACGTTCACGAATGAGATAATAGGTGCGATCGGTGATGACATCTGCAAACTGAACAAGTTCATAGTGAAACGTGTCCAGAGAATCGCTGAGCAGTTGGTCTGCCAGTGAAATATCATTTTGGATCAGGGCTTCAAAGATGGTGCGCCAATGGCTCAGGGTATAAGTAAACTCAGGTATAATGCGGTAGCTTCCGAAACCATTGCTTTGCACATCCACCCAGTCTGGTCCGTAGTCATTGTAGCCAGCAGCGGCGATACCCTCTGAAATATGGCTGATGTAATTGTCATAGGCTGTGCTGGGCGAGGAACCGCCAATAAATTCCATGAGGGAACCAGATTCATAGACAATTTCAGCTTTCCCGCTCAACACAAATAGGAGTGGGATAAATAGCAGCAGAAAGAGATGTCGATTATTGTTGTTCACCAGGCTTTAAAAGTAAGCAATTATTGTCAGTATGGATACTGGCATTATCTAACAAATTTAATTATATGATGTCCTGAATGCAGGAGTGTGAGGGTGTATATTTATCTTTATGAACAATGGTTTAGCGACTATTTTAAGAAGACAATTCCTGCAAGTTGTCGCTTTACAAGGGGGATTATCTGTTTATAATGTAAAGATGACAAAATACGTAATGTTAGACCCTTAAAATTAAGGAGATATATGATGAAACATGAATTACCTGCCCTGCCTTTTGCTAAAGATGCCCTGGCTCCAACCATATCAGCTGAGACACTTGACTATCACTATGGCAAGCACCACAATGCTTATGTAACCAATCTGAACAACCTGGTTCCTGGAACCGAGTTTGAAAATTTAAGCCTTGAAGAAATTATTATGAAAGCTTCAGGTGGTATTTTCAATAATGCTGCTCAGGTTTGGAATCACACTTTCTACTGGAACTGTCTCTCACCCAATGGCGGCGGTGCTCCTTCTGGTGCGCTGGCTAAAGCCATGGATTCAGCTTTTGGATCATTCGATGATTTCAAGGCCGCTTTTAGCAAGGCTGCTGCAACCAATTTTGGCTCAGGCTGGACCTGGTTGGTCAAGAATGCTGATGGTTCACTGGCTATTGTTTCTACAGCCAATGCCGGCACCCCCATGACCAATGGTCAGACTGCTCTGCTCACGGTGGATGTCTGGGAGCATGCTTACTATGTTGATTATCGCAATGCCCGTCCAAAATATCTGGAAGAAATCTGGAAGATTTTCAACTGGGATTTTGTGGCCGAGAATTTTGCAAAATAGTTCATCGGTTTAACTGATAGATCAAAGGGTCGGTTCGCCGGCCCTTTTTTTGTTGAAAAGAACCTGTTTCTGCGAAGCTAAACAGGTTTCGTCCTTTGTCTGAGGTCCGATAAACCTGTTTGACCATCTCGCGCTGCTCGCTGCTTGAAAACAGGTTATTGTCAGCCACAACAACCCTTACCACCTTTTTATTTCAGGGAAGAGGTCGCGGGAGACAGGCTCCTTTGCACTGTGATCCGCAATGGGGTTTTGCAGGATATACATCTTACCGTGGGCTTCAAACCCACCACTGTTTCAGAACTCATTCAGATCAAAGAACCCAGCGAAAGCCAGAAGCTGGTTGTTAAGAAATGGCTGGGGTTGCCCTGGGATCAAGAAACCAGGGACCGGAAATAGGAATTAAGCGCTGGATAGTTGATCCGCTCATTGTCCTATAATCGTATACATGATATATAGTTACAGACCACCTTGATCATTTAAAATATATGAATCTCAGGAAAAGGTTATTTGGATTTCTTCAGCAGATGGCTTGTTTGTGCCATCTAATTCATGTGGAAGACTCGCCAAATTACTTTCAAAGGAGCCAAATCTACTAAAGGTAATTTCTATTACAAGGGGAACACCATCTTCAGTATTTGGTTGGTAATTGTTTGCATGTATGTGAGCTATTGGCAAATCAAAGGCAGCGATAAATTTTTTGATACGTTCCATATGTAAATCAACATTATGGAATTCAATAACTGCTCCACAGATTCTATTTTGGTGCTCTATTAAAGGGTTCAAGCACCGATATTCAGAACCTTCAATATCCATCTTTACATAAATATTACTAAAATTTAGTTCCTCCAGGACTTCACCCATAGAAACGTGTGAATTTTCATAAGATAGCCCAACAAATTTTCTTATGTGCTTTCTTTTACCAGAGAAAAAACGCTTCAATGAAAGATATTTAAAGGGGAATGTAATCGCTTTTCCAAGCTCAAGACGAAACAGCGCCCCGAAAGACTTTTTGATAAACAACTTAAAGGTGGTGGAAGCGTCGTACGCGTACGTTGGAACAGACTTAACAGCATTAAAGTCTTTTTCGAAATTCCAGTCTGCATTTATGCCGAATGCCAGCAGCACTTCAGTTTTCTTTATATCATTTTTCGAAACTAAATATCCACCATCGTGTTGTCCGCCAAGGCGAAGTAAATCTTTGCAACGATTGGGAGCGAAACTTTCAGGTAGTTTGACTTTTCTCATTTCTTCTTCCTGCCTTCTGCAAAAGCGCCTTTCAGCATTCCAGTATTCAGTGCTACATAATTTTTCATATCTACAAGTCCCCACGTGTTCGTTCAGACTTTGGGTGCATACTACACTTTTGCCATAGAAAAGCCCAGCACGTTTTTCTGCTATCTGGGGATTTGTCTGAATATTCCGGGTTAGAGATTCTCCTTATACCTGTGGATTACAAACCTTAGGACGGGGACTTATGGTAAAACCATCAAGATGTTGTAGTTAAATAAGAAATATGGGTACAGACGCCCGTACGACCATGAGCTTAAAGCTCTCGGTATACCGGGGATTCGGGGTAAAGGGATTTTGACGTGTTCTTTGGCCTGTCATGTTGACCTCTACTTTCTGTCAACTTTTTCCAGGACGACGCAAGAAACAAAAAACCCCAGGAATCTCCCGGGGTTTTAATTTTAATCCACGCTAACGTTTAGTAGCGGGGAGCTTGACGGCTACGCTTGGCTGCTTTAGCCCGGCGCAGGCGACGGTCTTCTGAGGGCTTTAAATAGAAGGAGTTTTTCTTAACATCTTTTAAAATGCCGGCTTTCTCGTATTTCTTCTTAAAGCGCCTTAAGGCTTTCTCAAAGGGCTCGTCCCGTTTTACGGTTACCATTACTGACATAGTGCGATCTCACCTCCTTCTAAATTAACCTAAATAGGTCTGCAGTTTGCGACTACGGGATTTGTGCTGGAGACGCTTGATGGCCTTCTCCTTGATCTGACGCACACGTTCCCGTGTCAGGTTAAACTCTTCCCCAATTTCATTGAGGGTTAATGCATATTCACGATCAATGCCAAAGTACATGCGGATTACTTCCCGCTCTCTATCTTTCAGAGTGTCCAGGGCTGATCGAATTTCTTTTTTTAATGAATCAGACATGAGATCGAAATCAGGAGCATCTTGATGCTCATCCTCAATCACATCCATGAGTGAATTTTTTTCTTCTTCCTGGAAAGGCGCATCCAGTGAGTGGTGACGCTTGGAAATGCGAATGGCGTCAGCGACTTCTTCAGGGGCCATATCCAGTTCTTTGGCAATTTCACGTTCCGTCGGGGTTCTTTCCAGTTTCTGCTCCAGACGATCCGAAGTTTTGGAAATCTTGGAAATAGTACCCACCCGGTTCAGGGGCAAACGAACAATGCGTGAATGCTCGGCCAGAGCCTGGAGAATGGATTGACGAATCCACCAGACAGCATAGGAAATAAATTTGAAACCACGGGTCTCATCGAAACGCTCAGCCGCCTTGATCAATCCAAGGTTACCCTCGTTAATGAGGTCGGTCAAAGGCAAGCCCTGACCTTGATAATCCTTGGCCACAGAGACGACAAAACGGAGGTTGGCTTCAGTTAATTTTTTAAGGGCAAGACGGTCACCCTGCTTGACCCTTTGGGCCAGAGAGATCTCATCTTTGGGGTCCAGCGGTTCATATTGACCAATTTCCTCAAGATACTTACTGAGGCTACGATTTGTGTCTCCACCGATCCGTTTAACTTTCTTAGCCATAGGCTCCTTCCGTTGCTGCTCCAGTCGCATTTGACGTAAAGCCAGCGAAATTAATTTTAACCCCACCACCTGTCAAGGGATAAGGACGCTTTAATTAGATAAAAAAGGAGGGCTAAGGTGACAAATTATTATGATTTAAGTTTATTTGCTCATTACCGGGCAATTGGCTCAAGATTGTTATTCTCGATAAAAGAAAAACCTTTATTGCCCATCCTTAACAGGTCAAGTTATAATCATAGCACTAAAAGGGGAAAAATAAGGAGCATGATGAACCAGAAAGCTTCAGGAAAAGACCATATTTATGACGGCTGGTTCTACCGTCACTTTATCGATCCATCACTGGCTGGTATCAGACGACGGATAGCCAGGCTGGTCCCAGAGGGCAGTCGCGTCCTTGATGTGGGGTGTGGAACAGGGGATCAACTCCTGCATCTGGCGGCTCAGATCGAATCAGGTCTGGGGGTAGAGCTTTCCGGGGAAATGATCATGTGCAGTCAACGTCAAGCCCGCCTCAGACAGATTACCAATTGCACATTTGAGTTGAGGGATGCAGCGCACCTGGATCATCTGGAAGACCAGCATTTCGATATTGTCATGAGTAGTATGGTCATGCATGAAATGCCTGAACCCGCCCGCCTCCCTGTTCTCAATGAAATGAAGCGACTGGGGAAGACCATCATCATTGCGGACTGGATCTATCCCCAACCATCGACCTGGAAAAATGTTGGCACCAACATCATTGAGTGGATGGCTGGTCGCGAACACTACGCCGGCTTTCGTTCGTTTATGGCTGCAGGGGGACTACCTGTTTTGCTGGAGACCGTTGGCCTGGAGGTACTGGAATCACAGATCACCAGCAAGGGGACTATTCAGCTGTGGGTGTGCCGGTCTTAAAAGAAACATTAAAGAGAAGATTCAGTATAATATTTTAACTGTAACCATGAGCACTACCAGCAAAATTCAAATCGGGGGATCAGCATGAAACGTTTACTCCTAGCAATATTAGTTTTTGCCCTCCCACTCCTGCCCGCGTCCACAGGCAACATTAAAGGCCGGGTAACTGATGCCAAAACCGGAAAAGCGCTGGTCGGTGTAAATGTTATTGTACAAAAAACCAGCCTGGGTTCCACCACCGATAACAAGGGTAACTATAAGATCAGTAAGGTTCCTGCAGGGATTTACACGATCAGCGCCACCATGATTGGCTATATACCTGAAACCATTAAAACAGTGAAAGTAAAAACAGGGAAAGCAACGACGGTCAATATCAGCTTGAAAACCAAAAAACTCAAAGGGGAGTCGGTAACCATCACAGCAACAAAACCGCCTTCTGCAATGGAGCTGAGAACATCCAAGAAGTCGGACGGCCCGGTAACGGTGGATGGTGGCAGTTCATTATCCAAGAAGACTCCAGGTGAGGATCGTGATGAGCCCCCATCTGCAGATATCCCCAGTCTGGTCAGGCCCCGACCCTCAACTCCTCCTGAAAGTAAGGACACCCATACACCTAAGCCTGAACCAAGGCCTCGACCACATGATAAACCAGAACCAGGTGACGCGGATGTTCACACAGAAACCCTTGATTTGCTGGAATTCAAAGTGACATCCCCTGCTGGTGGCGTGCCACCGGAAAGACCGAGACCTGCTCCCCCCCAATCAGGTGGCCTGAAAGCTGGCTTCGCAGATGACAACCAGCAATTCAATTACTTTCTCAATTTTTTAAATCAGTACCAGTCTGCGGTGAATAGTTATGGCTACGACATCAGCGAGCGAATTCATCTGATGCTGAAAGACAAAGAGGGGAAAAGTCTAGCCAACGTAAAAATAAAGATTTTTGATCGAAAAGAGCAACGACTTCTCGACGAAGGCAAAACGTACGCAGATGGATCCTATTTTGTCTATCCGGCAGAGATCGCAGAGAAGGACAAAACCTTCAACGTCAGCTTCACAATTGACGATATATATCAGACAGTG
>JAIPGJ010000005.1 GCA_021736185.1 Fidelibacterota bacterium
AGATTTTGGTGATGTTGAGAAGAAACTCATGGTCTTCCTAAAACCCAATGATGTAAAGAATACCACATTTATGAATTGGAGTTTTGATGATGGGAGTGAGGATCAATGGATCTATCTGCCTGCTTTAAAAAAGATCAAAAGAATCTCAAGTGATAGCAACAGTGATTACTTCATGGGATCCGATTTCACGTATGATGACCTGGGTGATCGTCATCCCAAGGAGGATAGACATACTTTGCTCGGGGAAGAAAGCATCGATGGTCATGATTGCTATATCGTTGAGAGTATTCCTGTCGATGATGAATATATGTATTCCAAAACTGTCACCTGGATCATCAAGGACAAATGGATCGGTTATAAAAAAGAGTTCTATGATGAAGATAAAGAATTATTGAAGCGGCTGAGCCTGGTGCAATATAAGGAATTTGAAAATATTATCGTGCTCACAGAAGTCAAAATGTACAATATCCAGAATGATCACACCACTATCATGAAACTCAGTCAGGTGGAAGTCAATAAAGCCATTGCAGATGATATGTTCACAGAACGGATGATGAAACGCGGAATAAAGTAGTTTATGAGTTTATGAGTTTATGAGTTTATGAGTTTATGAGTTTATGAGTTGGGGAGTTTGATGTGTCTTGCTGAAGCGTATTGACAGTAAGGAGACGCGAAGTATGACACTTAAAGTTACAAGATTGAGGGTGACAAATGATTAAAAAAATATCAATCCTTGCGTTGTGCCTGAGCAGTCTGTTTGCCCAGATGGAAATTGGAGGCTATGCCCGGAATTATATCGGTGTTTTAACTGGTGGAGATCAGGAATATGCCATCATTCAAAACACACTGGATCTGACCTTTTCAGGGGGGAATAGCAAAGGGAGCTTCTTTGCGAACCCCACCATTTATCAATCCCCAGGAAGTGCTATTGATTTTGACTTGAGTGAAATTTATCTGGATCTGTATTTCAGTAGCACAGATATGAGAATAGGTCGTCAGCAGATTATCTGGGGTAAAGGCGATGGAGTTTTCATAACCGATATTGTATCGCCCAAAAATCTGAGTGAATTTCTTTTGCCGGACTTTGATGAAATTCGAACCGGTGTCATCGCTTTAAAATTGAACCAATATCTGGGTGATCAAACCTTTGAGTTGGTATATATCCCAATATTCACAGCAACTGAGTTCGCAGACACATCATCCCTCTGGTCCCGAACTCCGGTATTTCCAGTTCCGGTTATTGAAGACTTTTCTCATGAAGACGTTCCGAGCACTTTGGAGAATAGTGAAGTCTTTGCCAAGTTTTCAGGCATTCTCCCCTTTATGGATTATGAGGTCATGGGTGGATATATGTGGGATGATGATCCTTCCATCCATGTGACACCTCAAATTGAGATGGGAGCTGTCAGTGGTGTCATTTTGAGCCCTCAGCATCATCGCTTAAGTGTGGTTGGAGGAAGCTTCAGCACCGAGTTAGTCGGCATGGTTTTTCGTGGCGAAGGAGCTTATTATCAGGGCAAGCAATTTCTGGCTCTGAATGCCATGAATTTCCCCATGGATTTAATTGAGAAAGATTATTTCCATTATTTGCTGGGCATAGATTTCTCAGTTGGATCGACCCGCTTTAGCAGTCAGTTTATTCAGCAAGCCATTATAGATTATGATGATCCTATTGTCCAGGAAGCGACGGTCAATACCATGACTTTCCTGGCAAATCGAACATTTCTCCGGGAAACACTTACAACTCAGATATTTGGATACGTGGGTTTGAATAAACAAGATGCCCTCATACGCCCAACCCTAAGCTATGACCTTGCCGATGGTTTCGAAATTCTTGGGGGAGCCAATATTTTTGTCAACGACGCAAATCTGACAGCTGGAGAAGATCCAGGACAGTTTGGGCATTTTGATGATAATGACATGATTTATATGAAGGTTAAGTACAGTTTCTAGGCTCATAAATCCTCGATGATCCCAAATGCAAAACTCTAAATATCTTCTTCGGTTAATCGTAGGTGTAATTCTGATCATGATCGCCCAGGGCTCAGCTCAGGATAAGGTTGCTTTAGTCTTGAGCGGAGGGGGTGCTCAAGGCATGGCTCATATAGGTGTCTTAAAGGCGTTTGAAGAGCATAATATTCCCATTGACCTCATCATAGGGAGCAGTGCCGGAGCCTTAGTAGGCGGACTTTATGCGGCTGGCGTAACCGTCGCAGAGATGTATGCGATGGTTATTGATGGAACCATAGAACATTTATTCATTGGTCGCCCCAAGCGGTCGGATCTACCCATCTGGAAGCGCGATGAACTGTATCTGGGGAATCTTTCTCTTGGCCTGCAGAATCATCAAATGGTTAGCTCAGCAGGTCTTTTGGATGATAAGCTGATCTGGAAGGGTCTTTTTTTACTAACCGCTTCTGCTGACTATGAAGCTGGCTGGGATTTTGATTCTCTTTATGTGCCCTTCCGGTCAGTTGCTTCTGATCTACGAAAACAGTCACCGATTGTATTTTCATCAGGACCCCTGGCCAATGCATTGCGATCTTCAATGTCCATCCCCATGATATATTCTCCCATTCAGCAAAATGGTCAGGTACTGGTGGATGGTGGTGTTTACGTCAAATTGCCTGTAGAAATTGCCCTCTCTGAAGAACCGGATTTTATTATTGCCGTCAGTGCAGAAGATGCACCTGACTATGGAACAGAGGTGAAGGGTTTGGGTGGAATGTTTGATGCACTTAATTCTCGCATTCTGGCCAGTGGTGATTCATCTGATGTGCGCGGCTGGGATTATTTTTTTAGAGTTCCAACAGGCGGTCATCATGTTCTGGACTTCCCTGCCGGCGAGGCACTTATGGAAGCAGGGTATCTAGCAGGAAGCAAAGCTGCTGAAGATCTCCTGAAAATATTTGAGCAGCGTGGGATTGAGACGAGAAGTATGCCCAATCGTGATGCATTCCGAAACGCTCTGGAAGGGAAAATGCTGGCGTTCATTTTGGAGTCCGAAGATGCAGATTTTAATCCAGAGATGATTCGCGGAAAATTGAAACTGGCCGATTCATTAAGATTCAACAGACAAGAGCTTGGGGATATCATTAACGATATTTATGCTACTGAAATTTATAAAGTCGTGATTCCATCAATTGATCAGATGGGGAATGCCATCACGTTGACCCTTCAGGAGGAGCCAGACATTAGAACTCGAGGTAGAATTGAGATCAGCAGTACCAGTGGGCTGACACTGTATACTCGAACGGATATGCCCATGTCACGCTTTGGTGGACTAGTGCAATTTGATTTGGATTTTGGTAATGTATCCGGGGGAGGACAATTGGCTATCTACCCGGTATCCTACCACAGGACTGGAGCTCGTATCCCCTTTTCTATTCGACCGGCCATTGAGGCTCGTATCAGCTACCATAATTATGATCTTCCTGCAACAGTACCTTTGGCTGATCGGATTCTCTCACATGAGTTAAGCATCCATTCGGCAAGTATTGGAGGTTGGAATCGTCAAATGCTCCTATACGGAGGTGTGAGGAGAGATGATCCAGGTCAAATTCGTTCTGCCAGGTCAGATTTTGATTTTCCGGAACAGCTTGCTCAGACAATGCCCTTTATTCGCCTTGTCTATAAAGAGGACCATATCAAACGAGATCTTCCCAATGTAGAAGGTTGGAAAATCGGATTCCAGAGCGACTGGATCTGGCAGGATGAAATAGTCGCCAATCAGCATCATTTTTGGACGACGAAGGGCAGCCACCTGGCTTTTGGATGGTCTGGTATGTTCAGGATGGATTTCTATAGTGGAGATAGAAGTCTTCCAATATCAATGATGGGGCAGTTGTCCAATCCAGAAGCCTTGGATGAAAAATACTATATGTATATGTGGGCGGAGAGGGTATTAAACTTGTCTCTAGAGACATCACATGTTCTGGTTCGTGATGATCTCCGGGTTGAGCTCAAGCTAAGCCATTCTCGATTTCAAGATCCAGTCTGGAGGGGTTTAGACCAATATGAGGACAACGGTCTCTCAGCTCTGGATATCTCAATCAATTTGTTCACAATTGTAGGTAAATTGAGTGTTGGCTGGTCGTTCTCAGAGCTGGAGGGTTACAAAGGTACTTCCTGGACTCAGATCGGAATCACTCTTTGAAATATTTCTCCATTTTCAGTTTGATCCTGTTGGTCAGTGCTTTATCCGCCGTTGCGCAGGTCCAAACCGCTGATAGTAGTATAGCTCATCCCAATAGAAATGCACTGTTGCATGCACTAGGTCAACCCACATTTATCTGGGCGACCAACTGGTATCTGCTTGACCAGTATTGGGCTGATATCAGTATTAAAACTTTGCAAAATAACATTGAAACTGGCTGGGTTTGGGATGACGATGGTTTCGACGTAAATCAGGTTGGTCATCCAACCCAGGGGGCTATGGTTTATACTGCGGCACGGGCTCAAGGACTGAATTATTGGCAATCATTGGCTTATCCAACGCTAGCCAGCTTGATCTGGGAGCTGGGCA
The DNA here is from genome assembly GCA_021736185.1 of Fidelibacterota bacterium. GTDB lineage: Bacteria > Fidelibacterota > UBA8477 > UBA8477 > JABMPR01 > JABMPR01. Next base: position 4,526 of record JAIPGJ010000005.1, read on the forward strand.
TGGAAAATGAAAGTCCCTCCGTTAATGATATGATCACAACGCCAACCAGTGGTGTGGCTTTTGGTGAAATTATGCATAGGATGTCTGTGTTGACACTGGGAGAGAAGCGGATAAAACCGGTCTGGCGTCAAGTATTATCAGGTGTGATCAATCCCGGAGGATACGGATTGAATCGGATCATATTTGGAACTTCGATCCATCAAAATTATCGCTACGAGCCCACGCCTGTTTTAGCGGGTATATCATTGGGGGCAGGCCCCGGGTTTGAAGATGATTCTCCGGAGAATAAAACACCCCGCAGATTTGCCAGAATCAACATTGTATATGGCAATCCTTTTTCAAAACACAAGAACTTCAAACCTTTCGACAACTTTATGTTTGTTGCTATTATCAATGTTGGCCGCGAGGACTATGTGGGCGAGATCTATGCCAGTGGTATGGTGTTTCGTTTCCATCAATCTGAGACCAGACGGCATCGAGCCACTCTGGGTATTTTTCAAAACTATGATTTTATGAACAATGATGATTATAAGGTGTCCAGCTCAAGTATTGGACCCGGCATGATGCATGATTTTGAAATTACTCCAAAACTATCATTCCGTACCCAGTTGGCAACTTCGTTCATATTTATGGGTAGTGCTGGCGATACCAGCGATGAGATACCTGAGGAAGGGTCTGGGGAGCGGGATTATCATTTTGGACCAGGTTTTAGCGGCAAAATAATGACAAAAGTCAACTGGGCAGAGCGGGGTGATCTTTATTTTCGATTAAAGCGATATTTTATCTATGTCATGGGTGATGATGAAATAGAAGGTTTCGAGAATATCAATATACTTAATGTGGGATTTCAAGCCAGACTTCTAAAATCATACTCTTTGGGTGGGGAATATGGAAAGATTGGCCGATCAGTGACCTATTTGGATGAATCGTGGAGGGATACCCTGCAGACAGGTAGCATTTATCGTTTCTATGTTCACTATCACATCACAGAGACCCTTTTCAAAAACTTATAAATATTTAATTAAACAAACGGAAAGAACATGAAATGAATTTAAAACTATGTGGAGCAATTTAATGAAAGATAGATCAGTAGTTACCTGGATAATAAGCCTGATAGCCATTGGCTTCGGCATTATGACCGTAAGAGCTGGGTTCACAAATATATTTGTGCCCGAGACGAGAGCAGCATCTGGAGATATTGTTATGTTTGTACTCTGGACAAATTTCATCTTGGGTTTTGCCTATATCGTAGCCGGGGTTGGTATCTTTCAGGAGAATGCTTGGGCAAAGAACTTATCTCTGGCGATTGCCGGAATAACCTTGCTCACTTACGCAGCCTTTGGAGTCAACATTGCTTTTGGCGGAGTTTGGAAGATAAAAACCGTAAAAATGATGGCAGTACGAAGCCTGGTCTGGGTTGGCATAGCATATCATGCAGTTTCAGTAACAAAAACAATTAATCGACCTCTTAATAAAGGAAAAGTATAAAGGTGGAGATTACAAAAGACACAATCCTGGCAGATATTCTAAAAGAGTACGGTGATATTGAAGATGTTATGACGGCGTTTGGGATTAAAAGTGTGGGACGGTATTCAATCCGAAAAGTGATCACCAGATTTCTAACTGTTGAGCGGGCGGCCGCTATTCACAAAGTTCCCTTGGATGAATTCTTGGTGACCCTAAACAAAGCAGTGGATCAAAAAAGGTAAATAATTAGGAGTAGGATTCTGCCTGTGGGAATTCATAACAACCATGCCGTTTGAGCTCATCATTAGTACATTCAGCTCAATTGTAATTTTCTCCACAACAAAAGAAATAAAGATTAAACCTTCATATGAACAATACTAAACTAATTATACTCACATTCTCAATTATTACGACCCTGATGACGGCTCAAGAGGCTGATAAACTTATCGGGAAGTATCGGTTGCCCAACCAATTGGAAGTTGAATTATACAAAGTGGATGATAAGTATTTTGGAAAAATAATTGGGTTTGACAATCTTGATGATGAATCTCAATTAGACATAAATAACCCGGACAAAGCCCTCAGGGGAGAACCACTTCTTGGTAAGATTATCATTGAGAACCTCTCGTATGATCAGACTAAAAATGAATGGGTGAATGGAAGTATGTATGGACCAGAAAAGGGCTTGATATTTAACCTCAGAATTACTGATATCCGCGAAAATGAGATAGAAGTTGTCGGATCTAAATATTTCTTATGGAAAACGTTAGTTTGGCAAAAGCTTTGAAAGTGGAGACGATAGATGATACGAGATCAAGCCCTACTGACAGATAGGCTCTAGTTAATCAATCCACAGTATTTAATATAGAGCAGATACACGGTCATGGTACTTCTAAAGGCAGAGAAGCCTTCTGGCAGCTAAGAGGTGAAATGGGGAAGTATTGTTCAATGATGTAATCCAGGTAGTTCGGGGGTAAATCACTGTATTCTTCATGTTAGGAATTAGACTCAGATAATCAAGATGCTTTTCCTGAAAATAGCTCGACAAAAGTTGGAATTACAAGCAAGTCAATGATACTGGGCTGGGGCTTCCTTTACTCAAAAGAGCGACTCAAATCCCGCCGTTTATAAGACTGTAAAATAGTGCATTGGGAATGAGACCTCTCTTTTTGAGACGAATACTCTAGCCTAGAATCTCATAAATGTGTCGCTACCAACGAGACGTTATTATAACATGTCGCAGAAATGCAATAATGACGACATGTTATGGTAAAGATTCCTTAAACATCATATATCCAGCCTGTAGAGAGATCAATTACACAATGTGGATTACATGGCTTCACGCACTATATCTCCGGAGAGGCGCTTCTTACTTGCTTCCAGAAAGTCTTTGCTCCAACTTGTTCTGACGGATACAGGGTGCTTATACAGTAGGGTCTAGCGGGTTTTCCACCGCTTGGCGGGGTTCAATTTCTAAAAAGTTGCTGCTAGCAGCACAGTTTACAGCTAGCGGTTTTCTGACTAAATGTGACAGGCTGTTGATGCCGGTTCACTTCGACGACACAACAATCATGGAGCAATGACTTCAGCTGGGCTCGCCCCCTCTGGACTTGTGACTTAGCACCAGAAATAGAAATCCCCAACTCCTCGGCAAGCTCCTTTTGGGTTTTCCTCTCTAATTCAACCCGAGAGAGAGCAATTCGGTACTTGAGAGGTAGCTGCTGAATCAGGGGTGTGAGACAATTCGATAGTTCCTGGGCTACAGATTCATATTCCTCAATATCATCATCTTTCAACCAGGTTGGGAGCTCTTCGAGGGGACGGTTTGAGCGATAATAGTCAATGACAGAGTTCCTCGTTATCTGGTAAACCCAACTCTCCAATTTATCGCTCTGCTTCAACCCGTCAATTTTTGAATGTATCTTGATAAATACATCCTGAAGGAGGTCTTCTGCAATGTGGTGGTCCACTCGTGTCTTCAGGAAGTTAAGCAATCTCTCATGATACGCTTGCCAGATTTCTTCAGTTGATTTCAATTCAACTCCTGTGAGGGAATATAACAGGCGTTAATAAATTTACTTGCTACACTAACCACAACAGCTAGTTCCATTTTGCGAGGGCGCACAACATGAACTATCATCTGATGAGCAATCACAGGTTTCACCGTTATCAATATTATTCATATAGTCTTTTATGCGCTCTTTCCTAATTGCTTTAAGATCAGGACGATTTATAACTATATCCATCCCCTCCTGTGGTTTCGTCGCGCAGGCAAATATTTGCTCACCATCAATCTCAGCAACACAACCCTTGCAACACCCAACTCTCCCTTCATCTCGGTAGCAGGGGGCAGGTATGCCAATTTTAGATCGAGTGGCTACATCAACGATATTCCTATCTCTGGGGTCCACTTCAATGTGCTTGCCATCAATAGTAACTTTGATCGGTTTGAAAATTCCATCGATGATCGTTATGGAATCTAATGGTATTTTTGTTTGTACAGTTGTCATAGGTCTCTCCAATGTAGTTATAAAATTGCTGTTTCTACTCGGATAGACGAAAAATCCCTAAAAAGGACGCAAACAGAACAATTCGACCCATTTTTCAGGCAACTACCAGATAATATTATCAAGGCAACTGAGCAAGAAAGGATAACAGATAATATTCTTGAAAAAGAGGAGAGACCCTGATGGCTCAATTTTCCCGTAAAGCCGTTGCATTAACTATTTTCAAGAAGCCTATACCTGGCCCACTTTCAGTAAACCCTTACTGGCTAAGGTTTTCTATCTAATACGACTTTTTTTGTCGCTATTTCGTCACTATCAGGTGTCCCACTTTGTCCACATTGGATATATTTCCATGAAGCCGCCTAAAAACAAAAAACCCTCGTAAGTCTATGAAATACAAGGGAATTATGTGGTGGCCAGGGACGGAATTGAACCGCCGACACGGGGATTTTCAGTCCCCTGCTCTACCGACTGAGCTACCTGGCCTATTTTAATTAATAATTAATAATTAAAAAGTATGTCAATAAAAATCTCCTGAAAAGCTGGGTAGCGAAGGAGGAGACTGCCTGTCCCGTCGTAGCGTTTCGCGTAGACGGAAGCTACCTGCTTGTCAGGTCGTAGTTCCATGGGAACGAAGACCGAGCCTTGTCACGTCGAAGTCCTGCGGACATAGACGGACCCACTTTGGTAAGTGGGTCATCTCTAAAACGAGCGCGCAATAATAAGATGTGAGGTCCCGTCTCACAATACCTAATTTTTACTCAAACTATCCAGGGTTTTCCAGGGAATATCTGACATGCCAAAAATGTATCCCCACCCTCCAGATGAGTTGGTTCGGCTTACTGACGAAAAGAGGCCAATGAGACCCCCATTTTGATCCAGAACTGGCGCTCCACTGATACCCCGGATGGGTATTGCTCCAGCGATGGGACGTAAAGTCTGAGGCTTCATCAGAATCCGATCGCAAATAATTCCCAGTGGCATCACGGTTTCCAGCCCCAATTCATTGGCGCGCTCCACTATGCCCTGCTCATTGAGCCCCAGCCCACCAGGGAACCCCATGATCAGGACTGGTCCACCACCGGATTTTTTATTTTCAGGAAACACACCCTCTGGAGTGGTGAATACACTGGGCCGGAGAATCGCCCAGTCATCAACTTTCCAGCCCTCCTTGTCATAATACAAGCGGACCACATCCAAAGGCAATTCCACTCCGGAAACCGTGCGGGCTTTGAGATCAATCAGTTGACAATCTTCCAGCAAAAAACCATGGGCTGCAGTGAGGATATATTGACCGTCTGATACAAAGACACCCGTTTGCTGCACCCGCTCCAGCTCTCCATCCTCATCTTCCAGGGTCAACATGACCAATAAAAGCTGCGAACGATAATCCTGCCAGATTCGTCTTAACTGTGGATGCTCCTGAAGCCCCTTTTCAAATTGCAATTGGCCGGCCTGGTACAGATCACTGAATTCTATGACCACTGTGTTTTCATCAAAAACCTCTGGCATGGGCAAGCGAGTGCTACAGGCAGAGAATATGAATAACAGTAAGAAGATTGAAGGGGCTTTGCTTAAAATATTTCACCTCGATTTTCTCGAATTTGACTGCCAACGGGACGAATTCGTCCCCAAATACTGTAGACCAAAATTACACTGGCTATGACCTGAAACACGGAACTCCAAAATCCGAAATGATTGGCTAAACTCTGGGGATATATTCCCTGAAGAATTTCAACAACAAATCTTATGATGGTAGATAGGGTAAAGACCCAATAACCAAGACGAATGACAGTTGGATTATAGGCGTTGTCATCCTTTTTGGCCCTTGGAAAAAACCAGACAGCCACACCCAAAATCATCATAAATACACCTCCCATGAGTAGCACATGGGTATGGGCTTGAACCATGGTAAAGGGCATGGACCATCCAAAAGTTCGGGCACCATTCATATAAAGACCTGAGCATAAACCCAGAATAAAAAATCCAAAAGCCGTTTTTATAAAATATCGTGCATTGGTAAACATGATTTAACAACTCCTTGAATTAATTTTACCCCCGTTGCTTAAAATACTCCCGCAGACTCAAAAAAAAGAAGATGTTTCACTCCTCATCACACTGTGTATTTTCAGGCATGGATGCTGAGAAAATAATTCTTAAGAATTTTAGCCAGTCTGAAATGGAGGACTGGGTCCAGACCCTGGGCCACCAAGCCTTTCGTGGACGACAACTCTTCCAGTGGATCTGGGAGAAGGGCGTTCAGAATTTTTCAGACATGACGAACCTTCCCCAAAATTTTATTCAAGAATTGGAAAACTCATGTCTGTTGGAACTGACCAGCGTCCACCAGGTTCAAACCTCGCAAAGCCAGGGGACTTCAAAATTTTTAATTCGGCTCAGTGATGGAAAATTCGTTGAAACCGTGCTTATTCCTGAATCCAAACGGACCACGGTTTGTCTTTCCTCCCAGGTTGGTTGTGCCCTGGATTGTGATTTTTGTGCCACCGGAAAAATGGGTTTAAAGCGCAACCTCAGCTCCGGAGAAATTGCCGATCAACTCCTCCATGTCAGACGCTTCAGTGAAACCCCCGTCACCAATATTGTTTTTATGGGCATGGGCGAACCCTTCCATAATTATGACCAGGTAATCAAGGCGGCAGAAATTCTTAATTCGGATTCAGGTTTTAACCATGGTGCTCGCAAAATCACCATTTCCACCAGTGGAATGGTGCCCCAGATTCGTCGTTTTGCAGACGAGGGTCACCGATTTAAACTGGCCGTGAGTCTCAACGCATCCGATGATGAAAGCAGAACTCAGATTATGCCCATCAATAAAAAGTGGGATATTGCCGAGCTGATTAAAGCCTGCAAGTACTATACAGAAATATCTCGAAATATGGTGACCTTCGAATACGTCCTCATGGAGGGGGTAAACGATGGTATTGGAGATGCCCGGCGTCTTCTGAAAATCGCTAATCAAGTGTTCTGCAAAGTGAATGTGATACCCTATAACGAAGTAGCTGAAGGGTATCTACGACCCTCAAAAAAGCGGATTGAAACCTTTTTAGAAGTGCTTCAAGGAGCTCGTTTTGCCGTTACCGTTCGCTGGAGTCAAGGGGACGATATCGATGCGGCCTGCGGGCAGCTCAGCACGGCAGCCCTAAGTGAGAATGAGTAAGAGATCATGAGTGAAAAACTCCTTAACAATGCCGTCAACAAGATTCGGAAGCGAGGAATCTTCAAAGCAGATATCGCCCTGGTTTTAGGCTCGGGTCTGGGCAATTTTGTCGATGCTCTATCTAAAACAACACGCATTCCCTTCGCAGAGATTCCTGGCTTTCCCATTTCTACAGTGGAAGGTCATTCAGGTGAATTGGTGCATGGTTTTCTGGGGGATGTCTCTGTACTGGTCAATTCTGGTCGCGTCCACTTTTACGAAGGTTACTCTCTTGACCAGGTGATCTATCCAGTGAGAGTTCTGAATGCTCTGGGAGCCAGGAATATTATTCTTACCAATGCTGCCGGGAGTATCAGGGAAGATTATGCCCCTGGCGATCTCATGCTCATCACAAAACTATTGAATTTAACCGGCCATTCTGTCTACCCGGACGCTGCTCAACCGGAGAATATTTTTGATGCTGAACTCATGGATCTGGTGATACAGACTGCCCATGGCGTTTCGGTTCCATTGAAAACCGGTTCCTATGCTGGCCTGAATGGACCCTCGTATGAAACACCGGCAGAGATTCGATTTTTGAGATTGAAACAAGCCGATGCTGTGGGCATGTCCACTATTCATGAGAGTATGGCCGCCTTTCAACTGGGTATGAAGGTGTTGGGGATAAGTTGTCTAACCAATTATGCTGCCGGAATTTTAGATCAACCCCTGAACCATAAAGAGGTCATGGAAACAGGCATTCGGGTGCGGGAAGATTTCGCCACGCTCCTTAGTGAATTGGTCCAGGTAATCAGCTTGAAAGCTCAATAATTTTTATGGCTCCTAAAGCCCCATTTTCAAGGGTTTCTGAGCTCTGGGACCACCAATTGAATCGAAAGAATTCGTAAATAAAAATGAGCACATATCATTCTGATATGGCGCTATATCAGAATGATGCTAAATTGACCCCATGAACCTTCACAAGAGTAGAGCGATATGGGATTATAAGAGACTATTATTACTGTGACTTATCGTATGTTCATTTCATTGTGGCATGGCAATTGTCCTTAAGGGAGACAATTGAAAGTGGAAAAATCAATGAAAACGGAAAACGATAGATTAGAAAGGACCCCGAAAATGACTAAAACAACAGGACATCTGGCCGCTTGGAGCAATCTCTCCGGTACCTTGATCGCCATGGGAAGCCATGGAGCGCTGGCAATCGTATTGACTTTGGCTACGCTACTACTTACCACAAGTCCGGCTTTTGCACAGGCTGAAACCAAGTTTAAAATCAACATTAACCAGGAACTGGGGCAGGACCTTGAGAATGAACTGAATGATGTCGCCATGGAAGTTCAGCAAGCTCTGGATGAAATTGGTGTAGAAACAGGAATCAAAATCAATATCGATGATAATGATTCTGATTCACGTCCAAAATTGGGCGTTTATTTGAGTAATATGGATTTCGAAGATGCCTACAAAATGCGTTACCCTTATGCTTTTGGCGTGTTGGTAAATGGCACGGTTAACGATGGCGTCGCTGACAAGGCTGGCATCATAGAGGATGATATCATCATGTATTTTGATGGAACGAAAGTCCGCTATGAGGATCATCTCGTCCGTTTAATCCGGGGTAAGGATTTTGGCGATAAAGTAAGTATTGTCTTTTGGAGAGATGAAGCCATGGATTCAACGGTTGCCATCTTCACACCTCCTGCCAAGAAGGAAAAAGAAGCTCAATTGAAAATGGTCGCAGAGGATAAAAAAGAAAAGAAACGCAAAAACTCGCGCGGCTATGGTGGTGGTGGTTTTACCCCCATGCTGGTTCAGGATGAGTTTACTGACCTGGTTGCTTTGATGACTGAGCTTGGTCTCTCTTCAACACCCTTTCAATCCGATGGAATCGTCATGTGGGGAGGAGCTGGTCAGGGATATGTTGGTAATGGTTGGTTCCTTGGTGGTTTCGGAAACGGTGGAGGGCTGTCAAATAATGTTACAGCTATGCATTCTGATGGCGTGACGGCCGTTGATCGTAAAGTAAGCTTTAAGATGGGATACGGCGGATTGACACTTGAAAAAAGACTGGCACCTTTCTCATGGGCCGTGATCAGTGGCGGAGTTGGCCTTGGTCTGGCAGGCATCGACGTGAATGTGACTCAGGATGATGGTGAGTTCAGCTGGAATACACTGAATGACGAGCTTATTGATACCAAGAGCACATCCGTAAACTTCTCAAAGAATTACGCCATGGTTCATCCACGTGCCAGTGTTATGATCAAATTGACAGGCTGGATGAGGCTGAGGGCTGAATATGGATATCTTTATGGATATGGATTCAGTGATGGCTGGAAAACCACTCTCGGGAATAGTTCGGTTGATACAAATATTGATACCTACGAGTTGGGCGGTAGTACTGGCAAATTGTCAGAGCTGAGTGCTCCAACTCTGTCACTGGGTCTCTGGTTTGGTTTCTAGACAGCTCTAATTAACTAATGCTCATGATGCCGATATCCTAACCATGTCGGCATCATGAGTATTTATAGGCAGCATAAATGAAAATAATACTCAGAAATATTGGTTTGATCTGCCTGCTGATATCTCCCTTGTTTTCAGCATTGCTCACCGAAGATCTTCAGGTGATATCACCTACCGGAATGCCGCCCCTGATTGAAGAGAATTATGATTCAGGGAGTTTGACCGAATGTTCAAATTGTTCCATAAGCATTCGCTTCATGGAAACATCTCTGGGCATTATCCTGATCAGGGAACATGTGAAAGATGGTGTGGTACAGGTGTCCCAGGCCATCGGGAACCCGGGAAAAAATTTAATTATAATAAAGTCTTCTTCAGGATCCAATCCTGCTGCAGGAATCTTAAAAATAAATGTAAATCTGGAATAATCCAGAAACCCAAACAGGCGACATCAGACCATGACACTCACGATGCACCTTAGACAAGAAAGACAGCCAAGCATCCGTGCTTCAGTTTTTATCTGATAAGCTGAGTGCCGGTGCACTCCTTGTTTCTCAGCTATTGCTGACCGCTTTTGTTGGGACCGATCCCTACTTCCAGGACGTCAGTCTGGAGGTTAGAGGTGATCGGCTTTTTTGTTCCGCCATACTCATGGAGAGCTTTACTCCAGACCTGGATTTGCTCCTGGCCTCCGGAGATAAAGTGATCATTCATTTTGAGGTCGATCTGGTTAATGCAGCCAATGACTCCGTTGTAGCCCTCGCTGACTGGGAACACCACTTTCAATACTCTCTTCTGGAGGATGAATATACCATATACCGTAGTGAGATTGACAAATCAACCCGGGTTTACTCATTAGAAAATGCAAAAGAGGAGTGGGTTAAGGTCGAAGACGCCCTATTCTGTAGGATGCGGGTAATGGAGGATGATCAGTTTTATTTCTTGAGGATTTCAGCCTTTATGGAGGAAATGGAAATGCCAGGTATCACCGATCGCATTAACCTCATGTCATTTTGGAATCGCATCAGACCCATCCATATTTCCGAACCTTTTGAGAAAAGGCAGCTGGTACTGTGAAGTTAAGAATGCCATCATTCAGGATCCAGATTATGCTTCTGGTCAGCCTGGTCACCTTAATTGCCGCCATGCTTATGCGCGATTTTTTTATCAGTAATCTCTCCTCGTATCAGGAGCAGATTACCAACCTTTCCACTAAAGAAAAAGTCAGGGATCTTCACAAAACCTATAGTACCATACTTGATTCCAGTGACCTTGTCATTTTCAATCAAGAGATTGAAGGGGTACTCAGAGATCTGCATAAGATTGAAATTGCAGGGGACTTTTACAGTCGAGATATTAAAAGATATTCCATTGGAATCGTTATTGTCATGATCCTGCTCACGGGAAGTATTTTTCTGCTCCTGTTTATGATTATCACACGGCCCTTGACCCGCTTGTTATCAGCTACTGAACAGTTAAAAGGGGGTGATTTTGACTTCCAGGTAAAAGAGAGCGCCTATTCTCCCTTAAATGATCTCATTATCGCTTTTAATAATATGGTTTCTGAATTAAATCAGAGTAAAGAACGCCTGATTGAGGCAGAAAAACAGACGATCTGGCAGGAAATGGCACGAGCCATGGCCCATGAAATTAAAAACCCCCTGACCCCTATTCGCCTGGCTGCCCAACGCCTGGAGATGAAGTATTATGAAAAAGCAGAAAATTTGCCTGAAATATTGGAAAAATCACTCAAGATCGTCAATGAAGAAGTCGATAACCTCCAGGCTCTGGTAACGGCTTTCTCTGGTTTTGCTAAAATGCCTGAAGCTCAATTTGAAAACTACGATCTGAATAAGCAATTGCGGGATATCTCTGATCAATACTCAGATGATGCCAGGATCCAATTGACCCTGGATGAAAATTTGAAGGAAATATTTGCTGATACGATGCAAATGAAACAGGTCCTGGTCAATCTCATTCAAAATGCCATCCAGGCCTGTGAGGATGAACCTCATATTGAAGTGATCACAAGTGTAGAGAACAAGTCCTGCACCATCAGCATCAAGGATCATGGCAAAGGCATTTCTGAGAGCGATCTGACGAAGATTTTTGAGCCCTATTTCACGACGAAAAAGAAGGGAACAGGTCTGGGATTGGCAATTACTCGCCGCATCATCAGACAACATGGTGGTGATATAAAAGCCACCAGTGTTCTGGGTGAAGGCTCCACTTTTATAATCAGTTTCCCCTGCAATCGGGAAAACAAGCAACACTTAACCAACCAGAATGGATAGCAAAATGGCTGATCACAAAATTAAAATTTTAATTATTGATGATGAAAAAAATATTCGCCTCACTCTCAGGGATATCCTTGAAGATGAAGGTCATCATGTCGTGGAAGCCGGTACCGGTGAAGATGGACTGGAGCTTTTAAAAAATGAAAGTGTTGATCTGGTTCTGCTGGATGTCCGTCTGCCCGGGATGGATGGTATCGAAGTACTCAAAGGGATACGCAAAATAGATGAAGACCTGGATGTTATTATGATCTCTGGTCATGCTACGGTGGGAACGGCCGTCGATGCATTGCGAATTGGAGCTTATGATTTCCTCGAAAAGCCCCTTTCTTTGGCCAGGGTTAAATTAGCCATTCGAAATCTTTCAGAGAAACAAACACTGGCCAAAAGATCGGCCTTGAATCAACAAACTCAAAAAGACAAGTATCGTATGGTGGGAACTTCACCGCAGATACAACAGATTTTGGAAACGGCACGTCGTGTTGGCCCCACCTCAGCTAAGGTGCTTATTCGAGGTGAAAGTGGTACGGGCAAAGAGCTGGTTGCTCACGCCATTCATGCTGCCAGTCCTCGGGCGGACGAAGCCTTTGTAAAATTTAATGCAGCCGCCATCCCCTCGGAACTGGTTGAAAGTGAATTGTTCGGACACGAGAAAGGAGCCTTCACGGGAGCCGTGGGACAGAAAAAAGGTAAAATCGAAATGGCCAATGGCGGTACCCTTTTTCTGGATGAAATTGGAGATATGAGTCTTTCTGCTCAGGCCAAGATTCTCCGCGTTCTGGAGGATGGCAAGTTTGAACGAGTGGGGGGGACCCAAACCCAGTCTGTTGACATCAGACTGTTAGCAGCCACCAACAAACCCCTGGAGGAGATGGTTTCAGGAGGAAAATTTAGAGAGGATCTATTTTATCGTCTCAATGTGGTTCCCATTAATTTACCACCCCTGCGCGAGCGAGAAGGCGATATCAAAACCCTGCTGCTGCACTTTCTCAGCCATTATGCTGCTGAATTAAGTCTGACCCCCAAGCAGTTTTCCCGGGATGCCATGAATATGCTGGTTGGCTACCCCTTTCCTGGAAATATCCGTGAGCTGAGAAATCTCATCGAACGTTTATATATATTGAGTCCTAATGAAGAAATCGATCTGCCTGAGGTGAAACCGCATTTAAATCAGGTCGTCACTGCAGACGGCGATGCGGCCATCTTTACGGAAACCCGTCCCTTTGCTGAGGCAAAAAGATTATTCGAGGAGCGTTTTCTGGAATCGCAACTCCGCCAGCATGCTGGCAATATCAGTCGCACGGCCAATAGTTTAGGTATGCAACAATCCAATCTCTCACGGAAGTTAAAAGAGCTGGGGTTAAGTAAATCCTGATAGACCCCCATCGCTAGAATAGAAGAGTCACAAAATGAAATACGGCAAAGCCCTGATTATGGGCATTTTGTTTTTTATAAGTACATCCATGGCTGAAACAAAAAAATCGGTATTGACCCGCAAGGTTGATACCGTTCCACTTATCGATGGGATCATTGATGAGGCCGTTTGGCAGACGGTCCAACCTGCTACGGATTTTTATCGCTATGAGCCTGAAAGTGGTGGTTTTGCGCCAGTCCGGACAGAGGTCCGATTCCTCTATGATGATATTTCACTCTATGTTGCGGCGAAAATGTACGATCCTGACCCAGGCTCTATCCCTACCCAACTGGGTAAGCGGGACGATGATGATGTGGTGGCAGATTGGCTGGGTCTCTGGTTGAATCCCTTTAATGATGGCGCTAATGAAGTTGGGTTTCTGGTAACGGCAGCGGGGGTTCAGGTAGATCAGAAATTCGGCCCCAGTGGTGATGATTCGAATTGGGATCCAGTCTGGGAGAGTGCTGTCAGTTTTGATGCAGAAGGCTGGTCAGTGGAGATGGCCATTCCCTTCAGCCAGATAAGATTCCCCGCCAGGGATGTCCAGGTATGGGGTCTAAATATTGCCAGGAGGCGAGCGGCTATCAGGGAGATTTATACCTGGACCTTTCTGGATAAAGAAAAAGATAATTTCGCTCAGCAGGCAGGACTACTCAGAGGGATTGAGAATATAGAGACCCCTTTACGTCTGTCCTTTACACCTTATGCATCTGTATCCACGGAAAGATACCCCCTTGATAGCGGAGAGCAGGGAAGCTCCCAGACCTATCGCGGTGGAATGGATTTACAATATGGGATCAATGAAAGTTTCACCCTTGATATGACTCTGATTCCAGATTTTGGACAGGTTCAATCCGACAATGTTGAACTTAATCTTTCTCCCTTCGAGATTTACTACGATGAGCATCGACCCTTCTTTACTGAGGGTACCCAATTGCTCCATAAAGCGAATATTTTTTATTCACGAAGAGTCGGGTCTCAACCCATAAGACACTGGCAGGTAGATGAAGGTGAAATACTTAAAGAAGGTGAAACTGTCACATCCAATCCAGATTTAACTCAGCTCATAAACGCTACCAAGGTTACCGGACAGACAGTGGATGGAATTGGTCTCGGATTTTTTAATGCTATCACCGCACCTGCGAACGCCACAATTGTGGATTCAGTCGGGAATGAGCGTGAATATCTCACCAATCCAACCACCAATTACAATCTATTGGTGGTGAGCAAAAACCTGCAAAATGGTTCTGATTTCAGCGTTATTAATACCAATGTTCAACGTTTTTCGAGTGACGATACATCAGGTGATTTCAGGGATGCCAATGTCATTGGATTTGAAACCCGCCTGGTTTCAGCAGATTCAAAATGGGTGATTCAAGCAAGTGGTTCTTATAACAAGGTGAGTTATGATGATAGCAGTTCTACCGGTTACACCTATTTTGCTGAGCTTGCTGAAAAGGAGGCTATATTTCAATATGAGGCTGGTTTAGCTGTGGAGAGCGAGCACTACGATCCCAACGATATGGGCTTTTTATCTCAGCCGAACGAAGTGGTCCAATATGCAGAAGTAAGCTGGAGAACCATTGATCCAGTCTGGATAGTAAATAATGCCGAGCTTGAAATTGATGAACGCTACACCTGGTTGTATAGACCCTGGCTCTATTCTCAGTTGGAGTTGCAGGCAGATTACAATGTTACCTTTAAAAACTATTTTTCAGTAGGCGGCGGCACAACCTGGCGTCCGAAGGATGCACATGATCATTATGAGCCCAGGGTTGCAGGTCGATTTCTACAGGTCGCAAAATATGCTCATAGCCATTTATGGTTTGACACCAATCAAAATAAGCCGTTTGCCATAAGTGCCTGGGCTGGCAGATCGACAACCACAAGCCGTGGAACCTGGTGGAGGGGTGCTGGGGTCAGTCCAAGGTGGAGAGTAAACAATCAATTTCAGATCAATTATAATCTGGACTTGGATATGCTTGATAATGACTTTGGTTTTGCTGAGTTTGATGACCAGGACAATCCGGTCATTGGCCGACGCAATCACAACACACTGATCAACACCCTCAATTCGCAATTTATTTTCAGTCGCAATCTGGAATCTGATATAAGAATGCGTTATTATCGGTCCACCGTTGAGTATAAGGATTATTATGACCTGCTTGAAGATGGGGACGTCAGGCCGCGAGATTATGCTGCTGATCTCAGCGAAGTCTTTAATGCCTTTACCATCGATGCAGTGATGACCTGGCGTTTCGCTCCTGGTAGCGAATTAAACATCATTTTTAAAAATGCCATTTATGCAGATGGTGATGATCCCGGTGTGAGCTTTTTTGAAGACTTAAGTGATTTGGGTCGTCAGGATCAGAGCAATAGTATTTCAGTCAAACTCCTTTACTATGTCGATTCATGGGCGCTTAAGCATCGCCTGAAGTAATCTTCTCACGTTGCATTAATTAGAGTCTGTCTTTAAACGCTTCTTTCACAACGAAACAAACGAAATTCACGAAAACACTTAATGTTATTTCGTAATATTCGTCAAATTCGCCGTGAAGAGCTGAATAGCATCTGTTTACAAGAAACTTAATAAACAGACACTGATTAGAAAAAAGGTACTCAAATTGCCGGGTATCCAATTTTCATTTCCACCCCTTCCACAGCTATGTCTATCAATCCGGAAATCATCCTGTCATAATACATAATATGGCACAATGCTTGCCTTAAGCATGGATTGAAAACAGGAGTGAGAAATGTACAAAATTATAAAAGCTGAATTCATTGCACCTAATGTGAAAAGTTTCATTCTGGAAGCCCCTCACATCGCCAAAAAACGGCAAGCCGGTCAATTCATTATTTTGCGGGTTCACGATAAGGGCGAACGTATTCCAATCACCATCGCCGATTCCAATGCAAAAGAGGGCTGGATCAATATTATCGTTCAGGGGCTGGGTAAAACCAGTGCCCATCTCAATACTCTGGAAACTGGGGACCATCTTCAAGACCTGGTTGGTCCACTGGGTCTGCCGACCCATATAGAAAACTGGGGCACCCTGGTCTGCATGAGTGGGGGTGTCGGTACCGCCGAAGCCCTGCCCATTGCCGCCGCTGGAAAAGCAGCCGGGAATAGAGTGATCTCAATTATTGGCGCCCGCAATAAAGAGCTGATCATTGCCCAGGAGCGCATGTCCGAGGTTGTGGACGAAGTGCGCATCTCAACCGATGATGGATCCGCTGGTCGCCATGGCCTGGTGACAGATGTATTGCAGGATCTCATGGATGAAGGAATTATACCTGATATGATCGTAGCGATTGGACCCCTCCCCATGATGGCTGCCGTTTCCAACCAGACCAAAGCATTAGGCATCCCAACCATGGTTAGCTTGAATGCCATTATGGTGGATGGAACCGGGATGTGCGGAGCTTGTCGGGCTACTGTTGGGGGAAAAACAGTCTTTGTCTGTGTTGATGGACCGGAATTTGACGGGCATCAAGTCGATTTCAAAGAATTGGGCAGTCGCCAGAAAATGTATAAGCAGCAGGAAGAAGAATCTCATAAGTGTTTTCTGGAAAGACAGATGAAAAAGATGAAGGCTGAACAAATGAAAGAGGAGCTGGTATCATGAAACACGAACGTCCTCAATCATTTAATACGGTCCCCATGAAAGAACGACTGACCATTCCTCGTCAGGCGATGCCCGAACAGGATGCCACAGTCCGCAGCACAAATTTCCTCGAAGTAAACCTGGGTCTCACTCCTGAACAGGCTGTCATTGAAGCTCAACGCTGTATTGAATGTAAAAACCCTACTTGCATGGAAGGTTGTCCTGTAAGCATCAAAATTCCTGATTTTATCCAATTGATTTGCAATCAGGATTTTATTGGTGCTGCCCAAAAAATTAAAGAAGACAACTCCCTCCCTGCTATTTGTGGTCGGGTATGTCCCCAGGAAACCCAGTGTGAAGAAGTGTGTGTCATGGGTCGACGTTTTGAACCCGTGGCCATCGGCCGTCTTGAAAGATTTGTCGCCGATTATGCCATGCAGCACGGAAATGGATCACTTGAGTCCTTTGAAAAACCTGCTTCCACGGGACAAAAGGTAGCCATTGTTGGATCAGGACCCGCTGGTCTGGCTGTGGCCAGCGATCTCATCAAAGAGGGCCATGAAGTCACCGTCTTTGAAGCCCTCCACGAATTTGGTGGTGTCCTGGTATATGGAATTCCGGAATTCCGCCTGCCCAAGGAAATCCTGCGGCAAGAAGTGGCTACCCTGGAAGCCAAAGGGGTAAAGTTTGTCAAAAACTTTATTGTTGGTCGCACCATGACCATCCAGGAACTCATGGCAGAGGAAGGCTTCGATGCCGTCTTTCTGGGTTTAGGAGCCGGATTGCCGCGCTTTATGAATATCCCCGGTGAAAACCTGAATGGTGTTTATTCAGCCAACGAATTTCTAACGCGCTCAAATCTGATGCGTGGATATGATTTCCCTGAATGGGACACACCTCTCTATCGGGCGAAGCATGCCATTATTGTGGGTGGTGGCAATACTGCCATGGATGCAGTGAGAACAGCCAAACGTCTCGGTGCCGATGAAGCCACGATTGTGTATCGTCGATCAGAAGAGGAGATGCCTGCCAGGAATGAGGAGATTCATCACGCCAAGGAGGAAGGCGTGAAGTTTATGAATCTTGTCAACCCCATTGAATTTATCAGCAATGAGCAGGGGAGTGTGGTTGCAGCAAAATGCCTGCGCATGGAATTAGGCGAGCCTGATGACTCTGGTCGTCGTCGCCCGATACCCATGGAAGGTTCCGAATTCATTATGGATGTCGATATGGTGGTTATTGCTGTGGGTAATGGGTCCAATCCGCTGATTGCTCAGACCACGCCCGAGATCCAGACCAACAAGTGGGGCAATATTGTCGCTGATGAAGATGGCAGAACATCCATGGAGGGTGTTTTTGCCGGAGGTGATATTGTCAGCGGTGGCGCTACCGTTATATTGGCCATGGGTGCCGGTCGCAAGTCAGCCATTGCCATGAACGAATATTTGAAAACCAAGGTGAGGAATTCTGCATGAACTTAAAGGATCAAATCAGTTTAATGGGTATGGATGACATTATGGAAATGTGCATCAACCAGGAGCAGCAGGCCATCGATCTTTATTCCCTGGCCAGAGATCAAGCCCGGGATGAAAGTTCCCGTCAGAAATTTCAAGAACTCGTGGATATGGAAACGGCCCATAAAGTGGCCCTGAGAAATTTTGAGCTTGAAAATTTTATCGAGCTGCCACCTGCTGATCTGAAAGTTACGGACTATTTGATGGAACCCGTCTTGAAAGATAATATGACGACTCAGGAAATTATTATCCTGGCTGCCAAACGTGAAGATAAAACGGCAAGGATGTATCAGGATTTAGCTGATCATTTTAACTTCGATAAAAATTTAAACACTTTTTTCCAGATGATGGCTGATGAAGAATTGCGACACAAACATTCGCTGGAGACCGAATACGAAAACGAGTTTCTTCAAGAAGGGTAATTTTTTGTAACGATTGATTTGTTGGCACTTCTAGGTTGGGATTGCCTTCACTACGTTCGGCTTACTTCGTTTCAAATCCCAGCCTGGGAATGGTTACATCAACAACAAGCGGGTTTACATCTGCTCCGGAGCTGAAATACCCAATATACGTAAACCACTTCTTAATATGATTTGCACTGCTTCCAGTAAAGCCAGTCTGGCTTTGGACAGCTCAGGCTGTTCCAGATCAATCACCTTATACTCGGTATAAAATTTATGCAGGGCTGTGGCCAGTTCGGAGAGGTAACCCGGTAAGTGATGCACCTCGAGGGACCGACGGCAATGATCAATCACTTCGGGAAATTCAAGCGCTTTATTGATGAGAGCGACGGCAAACTCCTCGTTGAGCAAAGATAAATCTGCATTTTCAGTATCTGAATCCAAGCCCCGCTCCTGGGCACGTCTAAAAATACTGGATATTCTGGCATGGGCATATTGTAAATAAAATACGGGGTTCTCTTCGGTTTGGCGTTTGGCCAGATCAAGATCAAAATTGAGGTGACTGGACGCGCTGCGCATGATGTAAAAATAGCGCACCACATCTGCACCTACTTCATCGATGAGTTCATCCAGGGTCACAAAGTTAGCTTTCCTGGTGGACATTTTGACCACTTCACCGGAGCGCAAAAGGGTCACAAATTGATGGATGACCACCTCGATGTGTTCATACTTCAATCCCATTACCTTCAGAGCTGTGAGAACATCTGGATAGGCATCGATATGATCGGCACCAAAAATATCCACAACCAGATCAAAGCCACGGGCCACTTTTTCACGGTGGTAGGCGATATCTGGTAATCGATAGGTGGGTTCCCCAGTTGATTTGACAAGGACGCGATCCTGTTCTATACCCAATTCGCTGGTTTTAAACCAGGTAGCGCCATCCTTCTCGTAGAGCAGACCCCGCTCACCGAGAATACTTAATACTTCATCAATTTTGCCTGTTTCATAGAGAGATCGTTCGTTATAAAAAACATCGTGGACCACTCCGATTCTTTCGAGACTGGATTTGATATTGGTAAAAATTGATGTTTCAGCATAGCTTTTAAAAAGTTCAACGTCAGTGTCAGCTGTCAAATCAGGCTGTTCATTCAGGAGGTCCTGGGCAATATCAATCAGATAGGCGCCTTCGTAACCCCCATCAGGGAGGGAAATCGACTCCCCCTTTAATTCAAGATAGCGTGCCTTGAGAGATTCGCCGAGCAGTCGCATTTGGCGACCGGCATTATTAAAATAGTATTCCCGTGTCACCTCGTATCCTGACCAGGTCAAAATATTGGCCAGGGTATCTCCCAGGACAGTTTGCCGACCATGTCCAACCGTGAGTGGACCGGTGGGATTGGCGCTGACAAACTCTACCTGAGCGGTCTTGCCGCTTCCGAAATTACTCTTTCCATAGTCATCTTTTTCTTTAAGTATTTTTCGAATTTGGGAGCTGAGGTAATCTGCTGATTGGAAAAAATTAATAAATCCGGGATTTAAAATTTCGAATTTCTCAACGATTCCCGGGTCAAGATCCAGGCCATCCATGGGTTCTTCGGCGATTTGCATGGGCGACCGCTTCAAATCACGCGCCAGAGCCATGGCAATATTGGTAGCCCAGTCTCCATTCTCGGCTTTTTTGGGTCGTGATAACTGGAGTCGCTCTGCCGGCCAGCCCAATAGCTCCAGTCTGGCAGAAAGCCGCTTTGTTAAATATTCAAACATCTCCGGGATTCAATCAATTCTTATATATCATCAAAAAGAGGTGTCTCGGCGCTGGGAGCCTGATCATCATCGTTGAGCTCGGTGATTTCAGCATCAATCCAGAGACGCTCCAGATCATAAAAATCCCGACTGGCCTCATGGAAAACATGAACCACAACATTGATGTAATCAAGGAGGATCCATTCGCGGGTATCATAACCCTCACGGTTAAACGGTCGCTCCACGGCGGCAATCTCATCCACAATATGATCAGTGATTGCTTTCACCTGAACATCGGAGTTTCCAGAGCAGATCACAAAGTAATCAGTCATGGATGTAATTTTGTGAACATCCAGGATTTTAACACGGTTCGCTTTTTTCTGGAGAGCGAGTTCACCAATCTGAAAAGCGAGTTTTTTTGAATCTGAATAATTATCAGGCATAGATCATTTCAATTTTTTTTTGTTGATGGGGGCTGGGCAAAGTAGCTCAAAGGCAAAACTTACGAATTTTTCTCTTTATAGGCAGGCACCGACTTGTAATCGTGGCCAATGATCATGGTGATATCAACAGAGAGACTGGCATCGGGATCCCGACTGACATATTCGCGACTGATTCCCAATTCTTCAGCGAGTTTGAAAGCGGCGTCGATATTGTCTGTTCGAGCAATAATGAGGGTGTTGTCATAATGGAAATGAGCAGCATTTTCAGTATTCAAAACATCAAAAGTTTTTTCATGAACAATATCTTTAAAAAGCGCTGCAACCCCACCTACACCGCAACCATTCAGGATTTCAACACTGACCTTGGTATATTTTTGTTTGGCAATCAGGGTCTCAGGAGTGGCTTCTTCAGGAATTTCAGCATAGTAACGCATTTCCTCAGCCACATTCCGATTATTTGTGTGGCGATTCCAGAATGACCATATAAAGGTCAATACCAGCACAGAAAGGGCCAGCATGAGTACATTCACCAGCATATCTGCTGATTGGGCGGGTCGTTTTTTGCGATTTTTTTTGGCTGCTCGTCTGGACTGTTTGGAAGATTTGCTGTTAAGAACTTTTGCCATGAAAAATTAGTATCCCAATCGTCTATAAGGGTAAGGTGAGTAAAATTGATTATAAGTGGCTACAGGCAATCTGCTAAAGCCAATCTGGAATGACACATTCTCTTTGGGTTTATAGGTGATCTCACCACTATAAAAAATGTTATCGGCATTAAAGCCATTAATAAATGAGTATTGCTCACTGGTAGGCGCAAAGCTTGAAAAAGGGGAGTGCATAAGTCCCACAGATCCCTGAAAACTGACCTGAGGATTAATAGTATACTCAAAGCTGGTTTTAAGCAGACCCATCGCCACGGCGTCACCACCAAAGGAACTTACCTGCATGGAATAGCTGTGCTGAAAATTGACTTTGGACAGGTCGATTCCGAAGAAGGTAGTGGCTCCTCCTGCCGATCGGGTATTGAGACCGGGTATATTGGGAACATCAGCTTTGTATTGAGCCTGGACCAATAGAGGCACCATCAAAAACATGATGATTATGGCGTGAATATATGGTCTTCTTTCAATGTTCATGGGTCACTCCTGCGAGGCTAATATCTTCGCTTCCACTGTTAATAATTCATCTACAGTGTTGATACCCTGAATTTCAGAAAAAGTTTCGCAAATTTCAACCCCTACCTTTGCACCAGATTTTTGAAGAAGAGGGAGCACATCTGGCAAATAATATTCGCCCTGAGCGTTGCTGTTACCCACTTTGTTCAGTTCAGCAAACAGTTTTTGGCTGTCAAATACATAGATGCCTGAATTTATTTCTGCGATGCTAAGCTGCGCTTCAGTGGCATCCTTATGTTCCACCACCTGATCGAAGTCATCCTCAGCAGTTCGAATAACTCTACCATATCCGGCAGGATTTTCAGCGATTGCAGTGAGAACGGTTGCTGCAAAATGACCGGCATGATGTTTTGCTAATAATGAACGGAGCGTACTTCCCTTGAGCAGGGGGACATCTCCCGATAAAACGATTACATCTCCCTCAAAATCCTTAAGGAGTTTGGCAGTTTGCAGAACGGCATGTGCCGTCCCCAGTTGTTTGAGTTGTTCAGCAAAAAGGACCGACTGGTTTTTTAAAGTTTCTCGTACCATTTCCTGCTGGTGTCCCACAATACAGATAATTTTTGTGGGTGATAGACTCTTTGCCTGATCCACAACATATTGAATCAGTGGTTTACCTAAAACGGGATTACACACTTTGGGGATATCATCGCGTTTCATCCGGGTGCCTTTGCCCGCTGCCATGATAACGACTGCTAATTGTTGAGAAAGTTGTGTTTTCATTCTGGCTTCAATTTAAGCGTCTCATAGGCAAGTGGTAAGGATTTCAATCTTCAAACTGATTTAATAATTCCACCGCCAACCACGGCATCACCGTGGAAGAACACAGCGGATTGTCCAGGTGTAATGGCATTCTCCGGTGCCTCAAAGACAACTTGTACTTCATCAGCAGACAAGCGTGAGATCATGGCAGGTTTTGCCTCGTGGTTATAGCGTATCTGGACATTGGCCTTTTGATCAAAAATATATTGTTCCGGGACCAGCCAATTACATGAATTTACGGTGAAGATACTTGCTTCAGCATCCGCCTTGCTCCCCACATGAATCGTGTTGCTTGCCACATCAATCTTGTTGATAAATATGCGTTCGCCTGTGGCCAGACCTAAACCTTTTCTTTGACCCACGGTATAATTGTAAATACCCTGGTGTTCACCCACTATTTTACCACTGGCATCGACAAAATCACCTTTGGGAGCTGAAGCGATGACGTCTGGATATTGTTCTGACAGGAATCGGCGATAATCATTATCAGGGACAAAACAGATTTCCATGCTCTCCGGTGTATCGGCTGTGCGCATATCCGCTTTGGCAGCTTGTTCACGAACTTCGTGTTTGGAGAGATCACCCAGGGGAAACAAGGTCCGGTCAAGTTCCTCTGGGCGGATACCCCAGAGCACATATGATTGGTCTTTTGTTTGATCTTTACCTCTGCCTACCACCCATTTTCCTGAAGCCTCATGTTTTACTTTTCTGGCGTAATGACCGGTTGCCAGAAATTGAACGCCCAGGTCATCCAGTTTGTTTAAAAGGGCATGCCACTTGATTTCAGTATTGCAGATAATACAGGGATTGGGCGTTCTCCCGGCCTTGTATTCAGACACAAAATTCTGAATCACAATTTCCTTGAATTCAGCAGACATATCCAAGGTATAGTGGGGAATACCCAGGGCAGCGCACTCTGCTTTCGCGTTATTGATATCATCCAGGGAACAGCAGTTGCTATCATGGGTCGGGCGTCCACCTGTATCAATGTAGCCCCACAGCTTCATGGTGACACCCATGACATCATAACCCTGCTCAACCAGTAATCTGGCTGCCAGGGAACTGTCCACACCACCACTCATGGCGATGACGACCTTTTTATCTTTTGATTCCATTAGTCTATTCTCTATATAGTGAATCGATGATCTGCCTGAGTCCCTTGCAGAAGTCATCGATTTCTTGTTCTGTTGTCTGTATCCCCAGTGAAATCCGCAGGCTCGCCTGGGCAAGTTTTTCATCAAAACCCAAAGCCGTAAGCACGTGGGATGGTGCCTGTGAACCTGAACTGCAGGCAGCTCCATTGGATACGGCGATATTTTTCATGTCCAGTCTTATAAACAGGGCTTCACCGTCAATATTTTGAAACGAGCAGCTTAAGATATTGGGTGTATAGCGGCTACCGTTCCGGTTGATCTGGATGCGTGGAATTGTTTGGAGTTGATCCTGAAGGAGTGCATTGAGCTCGAGGTATTTCTGCTCGTTCAATTCGAGGTGATCTGCCTGGGTGCGGATAGCCGTTGACAGAGCGATTGCACCCACATGATTCTGTGTGCCTGGGCGAATGTTTTGTTCCTGACTGCCACCGAAAAACATCCGAGATATGGCATTTCCCTTCCTGAGGTAAAGGCAGCCTATACCTGCAGGAGCTCCCAGCTTATGACCTGAAAGGGCGATGGAATCTATGCACGAATCCTGTACCTGAATGGGTATATGACCAAATGCCTGCACGGCATCACAGTGAAATCTAACCCCCCGATCTCGGGCAATTTGAGCAAGATCTTCCACGGGATGGACCAGTCCGGTTTCGTTGTTTACCCACATGAAACTGGCCAGAATGGTATCATCAGTGATGCTGGCCCTGAATGCATCCTTGTCAATATCTCCATTCTCGTCGCATTCGAGATAGCTTACCTGAAACCCATTTTTTTCAAGAGATTTAAAGCTTTCCAGTACCGAAGGATGCTCGGTGGAGCAGGTAATGAGATGACGACCTTTTGCCTTAAGCGCTGCAGCAGCTCCCAGGATAGCAAGATTATTGGCTTCCGTTCCACCGGAGGTGAAAAGGATTTCGCCGGGTTTTGCTCCCAGCACCTGGGCAATGGATAAGCGGGCTTTGTCAAGACCGGCTGCTGCACGACGCCCCTCCTGATGTATGCTGGATGGATTTCCCATATCTGAATCAAGCCATTCTGAGATACAGCTTTTCACCTCTGGGAGCAGAGTGGTTCCCGAGGCGTGGTCAAGATATATGGTTTCACTTCTTCCCATCGTCTGAACATAGTTGAAAGGGGGGCTTGAGGGAATAAAGAATGAATAGCTTGGTATAGATGGGAAAATTCATATATAGAGAAGCATTTATTGAGTATTGAGATTCATCGATTTTTGGGTGAAGAATTTTAGAGCCCAAGTTTTCCTGCTTCTATAAACATTAATCCCGCTTAATTTCGAGGCACCGATATGAAAGATCTACACCTCCATATTGACACTGTAAGACGGCTCCTGCGGCGCCATGCCAAGAGTAACCTCGAGAACATGTTGGCCAAAATGCACGCAGCTGAGTTGGCTCTGATTTTTCGCCATCTTACGCCGGAGGAACGCAGTGAAGCTTTTCTCACCATCGCAGATGTAGACCACGCAGCAGCTGTGATGTCCGAGATGGATGAGCACCTCATCGAAGAACTGGTTACCGAACTTCCCATCAAAAAGATCATGCTTCTCATGAAGGCCATGTCACCTGATGATGAAGCCGATATCCTGCAGCTGTTACCTGATGAATTAAGAGAAGACATTCTGAATCGCTTAAAATCCAGTGAGTCTGAAGAGATGGAATCGCTCATGGCGTATCCGGAGAATTCGGCTGGTGGATTGATGATTCCCGATGTTTTTGCCCTCCATGAAGATATTACTGTTGAAGAGGCCATCGCCTCCATACAGAATCAAGACGAGCAGGAAATGGTTTTCTACCTGTATGTCGTTGATGATCGTCAACACTTGGTCGGGGTCATATCCTTGCGTGACTTGATCACTTCGAAACCGAAGAAAAAACTGAACGAGATGATGATCACCCGGGTCCATTCTGTGAACCCGATGACAGATCAGGAGGAAGTGGCCCAAATCGTCTCCCGCTACAATATCCTGGCTGTTCCGGTTGTGGATGAATCCAATATACTTATGGGTATTATCACGGTAGATGATGTCATTGATGTGATTCGTGAAGAAGCCACTGAAGATTTTCTCCAGATGGCTGGTGCGGGTCGTGATCGCGACATCCTCATGAAAAGTGCCTTTTCCAATGCCAAAACACGTGTTCCCTGGCTTTTCGCCAGTTGGATTGGTGGTATGCTGGTCGCCAGCATTATTACCACTTATGAGGAAACTCTGGGACAAGTGCTTGCTCTCATGGCCTTTCTTCCCATTATTATCGGTATGGCGGGAAATGTCGGTACTCAGACTGCCACTATTATCGTCCGGGGAATTGCCACAGGTAGAGTTTCCACAACCAATGCTGTTGGGCTGGTGGTAAAAGAATTAAAGGTTGGTTTTCTCCTCGGCGGCCTTTACGGTGTTTTATTAGGTTTCGCTGGTTATTTACTCGGTCTAGCTGGGTATATGGATATTGGCATGATGTCATCGGTAGAATTGGGAGTCACTGTTGGAACTGCCATCGTTTTAGCCATGGCTACTGCGGCATTTGTGGGCTCCCTGGTACCCGTGCTCCTTCATCGCATGAATCTGGATCCAGCAGTTGCGACGGGTCCTTTTGTTACAACCAGTGTTGACATCCTGGGCGTCGTTGTCTACTTCCTTGTCGCTGGATTTTTTATCTTCTAATAAAGAGGGTCCTCTTGATAGGTTTTCTGCTGATTCTGGGGGCCATTCCCTATTTAACTTTTGTAATCTTGATGATCATGGGACTGCGTAGGGCGAAGCCTGCCAAATCCGCTAGTCATTTTCCTCCCGTATCCGTTATTGTGGCTGCCCGCAACGAAGCTCACAATCTTCCCCAACTACTTGATGATCTGCTTGCCCAGAAATATGCTGGAGAATATACCTGCATCATCGCCGACGATCGCTCCACAGACGATACTTGGAGCATTATTCACAAATTCAGCAAAGCACATCCCCAATTTATAGCCGTTCGCATACTCGAAGAGTCAACAGAAATGACTGGCAAAAAAAATGCACTTACCCAGTGTATTAAGAATACAACAGCCTCCATCCTCATGGAGACCGATGCGGACTGTCGCATGGGTCCAGACTGGGTGAGTACCCTGGCTTCTGAGTTTGATGAAGATACTGGCATTGTGGTTGGTTTTTCCAGCGTAAGAGAGAGAACCGTTTTTGCCATATATCAAGCCCTGGACTTTCTGGGAATCATGATGACCAACGCCGGAATGATGCAGCATGGGAAAGCTTGGAGTGGATCAGGACAAAACCTGGCTTTCAGAAGAAGTCATTTCACAGCCATTGGTGGATTTACTGGAGACCGGGATCAGAGTATTGGTGATGATTTTTTTCTGGTGCAAAAAATTGCCAGACTCCCTGGGGTTGGGGCCAAGTTTTCATGGAATCCCCAAAGCTTTGTGTCCACCGCTCCGGCAGAGTCTATGATTGATTTCTACAGACAGAGAAAGCGCTGGGCCTCCGACTCCCGGGGACTGCATCGGAAGGATCCCCTGTTTTTTTTATTTCTGGCGTCTGCGTTCACTTTAAACACCGCCATTTTGCTTCAGCTGTTTAGTCTCGTGATAACCCCTCTATTCCTATGGGTGCTGGTGATGAAATTCTGCCTTGAGCTTGGCATTTTATTGATGGGTCTGCAAAAAATGAATCGACTGGCTGATGTCTGGGTGTTTCCCCTTTGGTTTTTAGCACAACCCGTTTACATCCCCATCATGGGTATCTCTGGATTATTCGGCAAAGTGACCTGGAAATGATCAGAAGGAAACTATTCCAGGATAGCAAGCTTTGCTGGATGGTGCTCTTGATAGCGCTTGGCATAGGCGACATGGCGTTGGCAGGCGATAAAACGGTCATTGAGTACGAGGCTTCTTATGTGGGTATTCCTCTGTTGAACATGACCTTAACCTGGGAAGCTTTGGATAGCATGGTTCAGATCACTTATGACAATCAACTCAAGCCATTTATTGCGTTTTTTCACCCCATTCATAACATCTATCGTGTTCGCTTTAATCAACAGAGCTATGAACCGCTTGTCTGGTCAAAACGGGTCTCCGAAGGTTCCATGGATTTTTTTCTTGAAGCCACGCGTTCCGCCAATGAGCGACAGGTAACCTATTCAAATGGAGCAGTCAGGACCTTTCCCGAAGATGCTCTCACTGTGTTTTCTGCTACTCATTTTCTGGCATCCAAAGCCAGCGACCCTGATTTTTTCCCGGTGAATCTCAAAGTATTCATTGATGGTGAAATATGGAATGCCAGGGCTACACGTTATACTGCAGCCCATCCGCACCCAGAAATTGAACTGTCTGACTCCCAGGTTCTGATCCAGACGGATCTCCATTATTTGGATGGTGCCAGGGTGATGGAACAAAATGATATCCTCATGGCCGTGATTGCCAGTGAGGGAACGCGTTTTATGCTCTGGGTGGACCCAGATGGCAGTTACAGCAAAGCCCAGTTTGGTAAATTTCCAAAAGCGGTCGTGCTGGATCGAATAAAAAACTAGATTCATTTGCGTCCGTGAGAAGAGCTTGGCATTTCAATTTGCGGAATAATCTTCTACCTTTAAGCTGAAGAGATGTTATTCTTTCGCAATCTCAAATATTTTGACATCACAGAAGGCCAGGTTATCTTGCACTTCTAATTTGAACATTACTTAGGAGCTATGAATGTTAAATAGATTGTTGCTGACTCTCTTCTTACTCGCTACAGGAAATCTGCTAGCCTCCACAACTCTGATTGCCATAGATGAGGCATACCAGCGCGGTGAGATAAGCCAGGATGAGAGAATACTAAATAAGGTTTATTCATTTCTGCGGCCAGAGCTTCTCGACGCGCGCTTCCGGCTAGATCAACCCCAGCTAATCAAATGCGCAACCCCCATTTTAATTGAGTATGAAGCCCTGCAGTCAGAGCTTGCCCAGTCCACGATCAATACCATCGAAAATTTGCTTGTACCCAGCGTGGGTGGGTTGCGGGAACTCTTCTTTAGCCCTGGTGGCCACTTTTCTTTTAGCTATTCAACGATTGGAACCAACGCGGTTCCAGCAGCAGACAATGATGCCAGTGGGATTCCAGATTACGTAGAATGGGCAGCAACCTATCTTGATTACACCTGGGCTCAGGAAATAGATAGTGCTGGATTTGCCGGGCCAAACCATGTAGGCGGTGATGGATATTATAATGTTTCCTTTGAGTCAATGGGTTCTTATGGATATACCACAACCAGTGGGGTAGATGGCTCTGAGCTTACCCGGTTGGTGCTCCATAATAATTTTAGCGGTTTTCCGTCAAATCAGGATCCCGCGGGTAATGTGAAGGGAGCGATGAAAGTCACCAGTGCTCATGAATTTAAGCATGCCAGTCAACGTTCTCACTCCAATTGGTCAGAGGGCGGTTGGGTGGAATTGGATGCGACCTGGGCCGAAGAATTTGTTTACGATTATGTCAATGATTCCATGTTGAATTTTATGGGGAATGAAGATCCCTATTCACATCCTCATTATGGTCTGGATCATGGTGGTTCCGGTTCGTATGAAGATTATGCCTGGGAAGATTTTATGCATCAGAGATTTGATGCTAATTCATATTCAGCTGCTCCTGTCATCCAGTATTTCTGGACCTGGCGCGAGACCCATACCACCCAGGATGTGATGAGTAGCTACTCCCAGGCTCTTGCCAATGCAGGCAGTTCTTTTGCTGAGGCTTTTGGGGAGTATGTCGTGTGGAATTTTTTCACCGGCTCCCGAGCTGTTGTTACGGGTGGCGTGAGCCAATTTGGCTACGATGATGCAGGAATTAATGGTTATCCAACTGCAACCCTGGCAGCAACTCATAACAGCTATCCTGTATCAAACAGTGTCACGGGGATTGAGAATCTGGGATCAAAAATGATCCGTCTGAACACCCTAAACCAGATGGGACTGGAGATAACTTTTGATGGGCAGGATGGCGTACAGATGTCTGCTATGTGGGCCATTCGACAGGATAATAATACTGTTGATTGGGGCTCCATCGATCTGGATGCAAATAATAATGGTTCGGTCATTCTGGATGTCAGAGATGCGTCCATGGCAGCCTTGATTCCTGTTATCACCCAGCTGACGGGTAGTTCCTATGGAGCCAGCTACACCATTGAAGAAAATTCTCTGGCTGAATGTGAGCCTGGCGATATCAATGATGATGGTGACCTGGATGTTTCCGATCTGGTTCGTCTTGTGGCCATCATTCTGGGGAACGGAGAAGTTGCCAGTGATGTTGAGTTGTGTGCAGCAGATGTAAATGAAGATGGCCAATCAACAGTCCAGGATGTTGTTTTCCTCGTAGATATCATCTTGCAATAGAATGCTTGAGTAAAGGTCGGAAGGCGCTTATGAAAGAGAATCCAAGTGTATCGTATCCACTTTTTGCCAGCTTTAAAGATAAACTAAAGCCTAAACGCAGTCAGGCCCAGATGGCACTCTCCCAGGCGAATGTGTTTAGTCGCCTCTCATGGCAGGAAATCAAGATTGTTGAAAACGCGGTGCATATACGCAACTATGGCCCAGGGGAACCCATTTTCCAACAAGGAGACCCAGGCAGTGGTATGTATATCATTATTGAGGGCAGCGTTGGCATATTTTTAGACATTCCCCAGCAATCACCTAAACAGCTTTCAAAACTGGGTGATGGTGACTTCTTTGGTGAGATAGCCCTGCTGGATGCCTCCCCTAGAACGGCCACTGCAACGGCTCTGGAGAACAGCACAATTATTGGTTTTTATCGGCCGGACCTGATGGATATCCTGAAAACCAAACCAGTTCTGGGTGGCAAAATTTTGCTGGCGCTTTCTGAAGTGCTGGCAGTCCGTTTGAGGAGCACCAACGGTGAACTGGTCAAAGTCTCTCGCAAATTGGAATCGCTGATAGAGACCGGGACCAATGAGTAACCACGAGTCCGTAACCATCGCACCACAATCGGTGCGGCTATTTCACCAGAGTCTATTCAAAACGCTGGTCTATTTCTTTTTACTGATATTGGTACTGGCAGGTGCTTATAAGGCCTTTCCGCTGGTTGTTGATGCACTTTTTCTCATCGTAATTGCAGCCATTCTGACTGCGGTATTCAACCCTCTGGTAGATCGCCTTGAATCATCAGGTTTAAAACGGATCTATGGCACACTGCTGATGTTTGGGGGAATATTTGGCATTGTGGGTCTGGGTGTTATAAAAGGAATTCCTACCTTACTTGCAGAGATAACACGAATCAAGGATGTGATCCAGCAAAATGCTGCGACTGAATCACTGGATTCAATATTGGGTGACATAAATGCCAGGATCGCCGAATTTGTACCCAGTTTTCAACTGGACCCAGATCTCATATCCAGCCTGTCTTCCCAACTCTTCAGTCAATTGGGTTCTATTCTGGCAGGGGCGCTGGACACTTTGGCTACCATCCTTTTTATTCTGATTATTACCATGTTTTTTCTCGTGGATGGCAAGCGCATGACCAAGAAGTTGATTGGAATGGTACCCAATAGATATTTTGAGATGTCGCTGAATATCACCTATAAAACAAAAAAACAGCTCACCAATTTCTTGCGTGGGCAATTATTAGCAGCCTTGGGTGTCGCTATTCAGTCATTTATTGGTCTCAATTTGTTAAACTTGATATTTGACACCAATATTTCGGGAGTGGTACTCATCAGTGCCATTGCTGGTATGGCAAACATGATTCCCTTTGTGGGGCCTTTTATGGGCATGGTGCCAGCTATTATTGTGAGTCTATTTAATAATCTTGGAGACCCGGTTGCTGCTTCACATTTCTATTACATCCTGCATATTATTGTCATGTTTCTCATTGTTCAGATGATAGACAATAATGTCATTTCACCCATCGTTGTGTCTGGATCAATGGAAATGCATCCGCTTACCGTTATATTGCTTATCCTGGTGGGATCACAGATGGGTGTGCTAGGGATGTTTTTAGCAGTTCCGGCATGGGGTATCTCAAAGGTGGTTATTCAAGAAGTATATCAGGGGTTGAAGGGGCATCGCTTGATTTAGCAGTGCTACTTGTTTTGATAGACTATTTTCTCAATACTTCCATTGCGTAAATATAGCCAGATCTCAACCAAATCAGATTTCGGATAAACGTAAAGCTCGTATTCGCCTTCTTTGAACTTCCGCTCTGGGGGACCGATATATCGGACGATGAGCGATCCTTTCATGCCAATCTTGGGGCTAAAGTTTTTAGGGCTCAAATTTTCAACATCTTCAAGCAAATTATCCAGGGCCATGCGCTTCATGGGTGCAATCTTTTGCTCATCTGCATACTTGATAGCCGCTTCCAGGTCCTTTAAATGTTCATCAACAAGATCCGCGAGAATCGGATTGAGGTCTTTGGCATCCTTCATGGACTCATAGACCATTTGCCTATCTTCTTTTAATATCCCTTCATTCGCATCATCCAGACGTCCATCACCGATCTTTTTACGAAGATCTTCAGTAATCAATTCATAGCGATCCGTCAAACCATCTGCCTGCTTGAGCCAGTAAAGACTACGACCATAGACACCGGATGTATACAAAATCGTGGCCCGAATGATATAAGATCGAGCCAGCAGCACTTTTGCAACTGGGTAGGAAGAGGGGTCACTTTTAAGCGCCAGCAGAATGAGATCTTCAGCTCCTTTATAATCCAACATCTTGAGCGCCTGCGCCCCACTCTCCAGGGCTCGGTCTGCGATTTCCACTTTCATGGATTGTACGGCTCTCTCCAATTCCTTGCCTGGAGGTTTTTCCCCCTGTTGTATAAGAGCATGTGCATCCCGGAGTTTGCCCTGTGACAGAATGATACGTACATCACGATAGTATTTATTTACCAGGGAGTCCTGGATCATTTGCTTTTGAATGAGCAGGGCTTGCTTGTTATGGTGATTGGGAGAGAATTGCAGGAGTTCCTGTTGAATCTCCAGAGCGCGACCATAATGCTTGTCCTTAAAAGCTTGATACGCTTTCATGGCAGTATTAGGATATCCACCGAACATGAGACCAATATTCAATGAAATAACGGGCTGGCTCAAATCGATATATTTAATGGGGATGAGTTCGCCAGGATTCACAGCTGAAAGATTTGAAGCAGACATATCAATCTCAAAGGCTTGATGATAATATTCCAGATTGATCCCAAATGAAACCCTTGAGCTGCCATCTCCCTTGATGGTATAGCCAATACCGGTGCCGATATGCCAGGTAAAAGCGTTGGCGTCGATCAACCTGTCCAACAATATATTTTCATACAATGTCATCGATCCAAATCCGATGCCGCCTCGAATTCTCGAGAACAATTTAGGGCCAAAGGGATAAATAATTTCATTGTCCAGATAGACATCAAAGATACGAGGTGAAAACGACAGAGCATTGAAGTTAGCGCTCCCATCAGTCAAGTTTCGAGCCCATCCCTGGGGCAGCGAGATGGGTACTGACATTTTCCAGGAGCGTACACCCAAACCACTAAAAACATCAATATTAGCCTGACGAATAAAGTGAAAAGGCCAGTTGTATTTAAATAATTGAAGATCATAATTCTGGGTGATGGAGGATGAAAAGGGAACGCTCAAGTGGGTAGCCAAAGTATCATATTGAATAGTGACTCCCGCTGTATTCGTGAACAGACCAGCTCCTGCACTCCCGTTGAGTAAACCTAATTTATAGGGATCACGAAAGGGTGTATAGGCTCCAAATAATGCTTCGCCGAAATCCAGTGTCACCTTCAAATCCGGAGTGTTCAGTGAAAGTGATTGAATCGGGGAAACCGCCCCTGGGGCACCACCAGGTAATTTCAAATATTCGCCCTGCTCGACCAGATCAAACCCCTGGAGTGAATAACCTAGATCAACACCAAGGCGAAATCGTTTTCCAAGGCGACCAAAAAGGGTGGTTCGCCACCCGAGTCCAAAATTGATATTATACCCGGTTGATTCCAGAACACGAACACCCCCAGGGTTTTTATAAAAACTGAGATGAGGTAGACCCAATCCAATTTTGGCCTGAACACTGCCTCGATGGCTATAATTATAGACAAAATAATTTTCCAGTGAAAATCCTCGGATCATCATATTCATACTAAATTCAGATAATTCAGTCCCGTTCACCTCCAGGGCTGAGGGGTATCCCGTAGGAAGATCATGAGTGCCCATCTGATTACGTATGGAGTAACTCAAACTGGAATATGCATCAAAGTTGGAGGGCGCCTGGAAATGATCCCACCAGCGGTAGCGCAGAATCTCTATATCCAGTGAGGCCAGAACACCGCTCAGGGTGTCCTGAATACTCCATCCACCCGGTGCTGGTGCAACCAGGAGGTTCTCCGTGGGTTTGATAGAGAAGTATGATAAACCTGTGCTAATACCAGGAAAGGGGAGTAAATGGGGAGCTGTGATGGGGATATCCTGACCAAAGCACAATGCCGTGACCATCAGCCCCGCCTGAGAAATCCTCCTGAGTAATTCACGAATCATGTCTGTGAAATTAGCTTGGGTGAAGAAATAAAAAAGCCGAATCCTCAGATTCGGCTTTTTACGCATTGGCGTGAACTATTTTTTAACAGCTTCTACCTCAATGGAACGAGTATAAATGAAATCACCTGTTTTTTTCGTGTTCCCATCTGCCGCGTTAAAGGCAAAATAAAATGATGAGCTTGATGAAGCTGAATCCGGTGCCTGCCATTGAAAGGTCCATGTTGGCGAGATACCCTTCTTTGGCCCCTTGATCCCGGATTGGGTATGAGTAAGATATTGTCTGTCAGTTTTTGATTGATATCGTGCATTATCCAGGAGTTGAATATCCTTGCTAGTGCCCGGCATGAGTGTACCCTGTCCATGACCATCTTCATCTGCCACGGTTGCTTGAAAACCCCAGACTTTTGCCCCGTCTTGTTTAAGCTTAAGTGTGATTTCATAAATCTCGCTGGGTGTATATGCTTCAGGAAGGCCCTCGATAGTAATGATGGCTTTATCCGTATTCAGATCATTGCCAGCGTGACATTTACTTGTGTTGCATGTTCGGTCGTTGGGAGCCCCTGCCGCCATTGGGGGAGCACCCTTCTTTTTTGCTGAAAGACTGACTGCCATAAGGATGGTGATGATAAATATTAGAGTATTGCGCACGTTAAAATCCTTTCTTCTCATTGTTGATGAATGTGAAAATATATGTTTTGTGGTGAGAAAAAATAAAAAACCCCGCAAATGCGGGGTTTTTTAACATCATGTGATGAAAAACTATTTTAGACTTTTCTCAATCTTTTCCATGTCCATGAATTTTTTTGATTTTGTACCATGGAGTTGGTAGTAGGTCATTTTTAATTCATGAACCACATCCAGACTCTCAGGAGTTAATTCATAGGCCAGTTCAAGATATTTTTCAGCATCTTTGAAGTTTTTCATGCGACCAAAAGCAAGTCCAGCATTGAACAAGCCATCAACTTCTGTTGGAGCAATTTCAGCAACTTTGATAAATTCATCGGCAGCGGCTTGCCATTTTTCCTGCTGAAAGTACAGTACACCAAGATTATAATGCAGATCCGTGCTGGTGGGATCCACTTTAATGGCATCCAAATAAGCCTTGGCGGCAATTTCTTTCTCACCCTTTGCATCATAAACAAAGGCAATTTGTTTAATGGCATTGAGATTAGAAGGATCAACTTCAATGGCTCTCTTCATGTAAATTAGGGCCTTGTCATAATCTTTTTCGCGGAAATAAACCAGTCCAAGGTTAACCAGAGAAGTAATGTCCTTCGGGTTTTTCTCCACTGAAAGAATCATGTACTCTTTACCCTTCTCAAATTCTTCCTTAAACAGGTAGACCTGGGCAAGTGTACTATAGGCTTCAGGTTTTTCTGGACTCAATGTGATGCAATCGAGAAAAGCTTTGACGGTAGTCTCATACAGAGCATCTGCGTCTTTTGCTTCACCCTTGATCAAGGCGTTGTAGTTTTTAGCGCCAGCATTGAAATTGTCAATCCAATATTTTTCGCGGGCCAGGTCAATTTTTTCTGCAAATTTTCCATCAATGGAAGCTGATTGAGCCAGATATTGAGCAACCTTGTCCCAGTTTTTATTCCGGGCGTAAATCTCCGTGGCCAACAGGTAAGATGGTTCTGAGTTCATGGGTTCTTTGTCGACGGCAGCTAACAGCATTTCCTCAGCTTTTTCGTAGTTTTTCTGTTGCAGGTAAACTTTTGCTGAGGTCATATCTGTGGAATCACATCCCAGAATCGTCAGTAGCAAGAGCCCCACAACCCACAT
The DNA here is from genome assembly GCA_021736185.1 of Fidelibacterota bacterium. Lineage (GTDB taxonomy): Bacteria > Fidelibacterota > UBA8477 > UBA8477 > JABMPR01 > JABMPR01. The sequence goes on from JAIPGJ010000005.1 coordinate 40,954, forward strand.
CATTAGGTTTCTTGGTTGTTTCATTTAATCTCCTTGTGTAAATAAAGTGCTTATTTTGGATGTCGGTTTCATGCAGCCGCAAATATATTCGTACGCCTTACCTAAGGCAACTATTAGAGCAGCACCAAATCAATAATTTGATATATATCCTACATAATTAAAAGCAGTTGGATTTTGTTGCCCTCTGAGAGATATTTGTCCTCGATATTTAGGAGCTAGTACGTATTATAAATATTATCATTTGCTGATAGGGGTACTTCTTCATGCCTAATGGCGATGGAAAAGCAACCTCGTTTGCCATTATCACTGATATTCATGGGAATATTCATGCTCTGGATACAGCCGTCAGCCTCATCGAGGACCGTCACGATATTGATAAGATTGTCTGCCTGGGTGACAATTTTTCGCTAGGGTCCGCGCCCCTGGAGGTATTCAACAAACTCCAAACCTTGCATAACACTATATTTATTCGTGGAAATCATGATCGCTATCTGGTGGAGAAAATTTGGGAGTACGAGCGGCCAACCATTGAAGGAATGGACCCGGACGATCCAGTATGCATAGACATTGTGGCCAATGAAAAATGGACGGCTGAACAAATTGGTGAGGAAGGCAAAGATTTTATCCGCAATATGAGGAGATCCTACTTTGTTAATATAGATGGGGTCTATGCTGAATTTACCCATGCCTGGTTTGGACGGGACGAATCACCGCCTACGCTTGATGAAGCCAGGAAGTGGCGCGATCACGAGCAATTAAAACACACCGAGGCCAAAACCTTTGTGTTTACCCATGGACACACCCATATCCCTCGCCACGAACATTTTGGTAACTTACGCGTCTTTTGTCCAGGTTCAACTGGACTGCCGTTTGATGAGAATAAGCAGGGGGTTGTGGCATTTCTGAAAATTAACAAGGGAACGGTTCACTGGGAAGTCAAGCGCTTTGATTATGATTTTGAAGCTGCTATTGAGCAGATGAATAAAATTCGTCCGCCTTTTTATAAAAATCTATATTCAACGCTGAAGTATGCCAGCATCAGAAACGACCTGGTAGAAGAGTAAGCTTAATTCAGGTATCTTTATTCTCGCGGATCAATCGTTCTTGAATGACCCTCTGTTTCTCAAAATAGAGGGTGGCTGTTTCCAGATTGTTACGTCTTTTTGCGCCTTCAGCCACCACTCCGCATTTGAATTCAAGGGTTTCAAATAAGATTTTTTTCCACGTTGGATCTAGATCACTATCCACATGTTTTTCCATGGCTGTAATTCTAAATCTATCCATTCCCCAGTATTTTCGGCTTAACTGATCCGCATGACCGCCGAAACGGGTAATCAATTTTTCATCGAGAAGTCCAATCTCAAAATGAGGAGCTATTCTCAGCCACAAATCGTAGTCTTCGCAGGCCTTTAAATTGACGTCAAATAAACCGACTTGCTTAAACACATTTTTATGGATAATAACGGCGCTAGGACTGACAATACATCGAGGGACACAGGCTTCGAAAATCCAACCACCTCGCTTGGCATGTTTTTCCATTGGATTAACCCGCGCCCCATTACGAATCCAGATTTCATCACATTGACTGATCATCAATCCTGGGTGGGAATCATGAAATAGTTGTTGTTTTTCCAATTTATCAGGGTGCCACTGATCATCGGAGTCCAGAAAAGCAATCCACTCGCTGCTCGCCAGCTGAATGCCTGCATTTCTGGAAAAGGAGACGCCCCTGTTTTTCGAGTTGGTCACCACCTTAATGGCATTGGCATATTTGCTAAGAAACTCGGCCGTATTATCCGTTGAGGCGTCATCAACGATGATAATTTCATGGGCAGGGAAGCTTTGGGCTAATACCGAATCAATTGCTCGGACCAAGGAAGTGGCTCTATTGTAAGTAGGAATGATGACAGAAATGTTCATGTGATTCAATGGCACTTGTTCAGAATATTATTCAAAAGAAATTTTTGTAGAATTTGAGCCGCCTCGCCATAGTGCTTTTTGAAGTCCTCTGACGTGGAAGATCCTGCCCGGTCTGAAATACAGCGAATGGCAAGGAGGGGGATATCTCGTTCCTGACAAAATTGGGCAATTGAGTATGACTCCATGTCTACAGCTTCGGCTCCACCCACTCTTGCTGATTCTCTGGTTTTTTCATCGGTAATCGCCACCAAACTTGAGAAGAAGGATACACTTGAAATGGGTAAATATTCAAATATTCTTGGAGAGGGTATATTAAGATTTGGAAAATCGGGACGTGAGAATATGGTCCCACGGACAACTTGAAGTATGGATAGGTCATCAGATAGAGAACCACTGACACCAAAATGGACAATCAAATCAAATTTGTCTGGATTCTCCAGCTGGTGCATGGCTGCCTGGCTGAGCTTCAAGCCTATCCCCGTTTTTAATAAGTGCAGGTTGGAATCCAACTGTATCAATTCTTGCCCATTTTCACGAGTAACGGTTTCCGCTAATGGATAGCGTTGTTTGATGAATCCGGCTTCTGATTTTAAGGCATGGGTTAATAGTACCTGCATGGCGAAATCTAGTTTTTGGTGGCCTGAATCCATAAATTAATTCACCTCAACACAAAAATTATCATTGTAAAAGCTTTATTGATTAAAGAGAACATTGATTTATAATTGTGGCAAATCCTCATGAAAAGGGTTTAATTGCGCGCATGGCAATACGTCACTCTGACCTGAGACACGATTTAACTTCTACATTACATATATTATTTGATTTGAAAGGATGATTTTATCATGACAAAACGCGTTTACACATTTGGGGGTGGAAAAGCCGAAGGAGATGCCTCATTAAAAAATCTTCTTGGTGGCAAGGGAGCCAATTTGGCCGAGATGAGTGGCCTGGGTATTCCTGTTCCTGCTGGATTCACAATCACGACTGAAGTTTGTACCGAATACAATAAATTCGGCCGCGACAAAACAGTCGAGCTCATCAAAGCTGAGGTAGAGGCTGCAGTAAAAGAAGTGGAGTCAGTGATGGGTGCAAAATTTTGCGATGCCGAGAATCCGCTGCTGCTGTCTGTCCGTTCTGGTGCTCGTGTTTCCATGCCTGGAATGATGGATACCGTCTTGAATCTGGGTCTTAATGATAGCGCAGTTGAGGCTTTAGCTAAAAAATCAGGCAATGAACGTTTTGCCTGGGATTCATATCGTCGTTTTGTGCAGATGTACGGTGATGTTGTTTTGGGGATGAAGCCAGAATCCAAAGAAGATATTGATCCCTTTGAAGAGATCATGGAAGCGCTGAAAGAGGCCAAGGACTACGAACTTGATACCGATTTTAATGTTGAGGATCTGAAAACACTGGTCGTACAATTTAAAGCTGCCGTCACTAAAAAGACGGGCCACAGTTTTCCTGACAATCCCTGGGATCAGCTCTGGGGCTCAGTGATGGCCGTCTTTGATTCATGGGAAACCCCCCGTGCAGTTTATTACCGCAGGCTGAATAAGATACCTGGCGACTGGGGTACTGCAGTAAATGTTCAGGCCATGGTTTTTGGTAACATGGGTAACAATTCAGGTACCGGCGTGGCCTTCACCCGCGATGCTGGAACTGGTGAAGATATGTTTAATGGTGAGTACCTCATCAATGCCCAGGGTGAAGATGTGGTGGCCGGTGTTCGCACACCCCAGCAGATCACAAAAGTGGGTTCCGAACGTTGGGCTGTTCTGGCTGGTGTCTCTGAAGAAGATCGCGTAAAGGATTATCCTTCATTGGAAGAGCTCATGCCTGAGATCTATCAAGAGTTGCACGATATTGAACAGAGTCTTGAGGACCATTACAAAGATATGCAGGACATTGAGTTCACCATGCAGGACGGTAAGCTGTGGATGCTTCAGACCCGCAGTGGTAAGCGAACTGGTTTTGCCATGGTTCGTATTGCCATGGAAATGCTGGATGCCGGCGAGATTGATGAAAAAGAAGCCCTTATGCGCGTTGCACCCAATAAGCTGGATGAATTACTCCACCCTGTTTTTGAAAAAGAGGCTATGGCCTCAGCCCGTGTTCTGACAAAAGGTTTGCCAGCATCCCCAGGTGCTGCTACCGGACAGCTGGTCTTTCATGCTGATGAAGCCAACAAATATGAGAACTCAATTTTAGCCAGAATTGAAACTTCACCGGAAGACCTTGAGGGAATGAATATCGCTAATGGTATTCTGACTGCTCGTGGCGGTATGACCTCTCACGCTGCTGTTGTGGCTCGTGGTATGGGTAAATGCTGTGTCTCTGGTGCTGGCGCAATAAAAATTAACTATAAAGCCAGAACCCTGACCGTAGATGGTAGTGTCTTCAATGAAGGAGACTGGGTCTCTCTTAATGGTAGCACGGGTGAAATTTTCGAAGGTAAGATTAAAACCATCGATCCTGAAGTCAGCGGTGCCTTTGGCAAACTTATGGATTTGACCAACAAATTTACCAGAATGTATGTCCGCACCAATGCCGATACGCCTCGCGAGAGCAAAATCGCCAGAGAATTTGGCGCCAAGGGTATCGGTTTGTGTCGTACCGAGCATATGTTTTTCGAAGGTGACAAGATTGTGGCCATGCGTGAGATGATTCTTGCTGAAGATCAAGCGGGTCGTGAAGCCGCTCTGGAAAGACTTCTGCCAATCCAGCAGAAAGATTTCGAAGGCATCTTTGAAGCCATGCAGGATCTTCCTGTGACGGTTCGACTTCTGGATCCACCGTTACATGAATTCGTTCCACATGATGAAAAAGGTCAGCAGGAAATGGCTGATGTCATGGGCGTTGACTTGAAGGTTATCTCACAAAAAGTTGATGATCTTGCAGAATTCAATCCCATGCTTGGACATCGAGGTTGTCGATTGGGTAACACCTATCCTGAAATCACGGTCATGCAGACGAAGGCTATTATGGGTGCAGCCCTGGCTCTTAAGGCAAAGGGTATCCATGCTAAACCAGAAATCATGATTCCTCTCACTGGAACCCTGGCTGAGATGGAACTTCAAGAGAAAATCGTACGTGATACGATTCAGGTCTTGTTCGAAGAGGTTGGAGATTCAGTAGATCACCTTGTGGGAACCATGATTGAGATCCCACGTGCAGCCCTGGTAGCTGATAAAATTGCTACCAGTGCAGAATTTTTCTCATTTGGTACCAACGATCTAACTCAGATGACCTTTGGTTATTCCCGTGATGATGCAGGAAAATTTCTTCCGGTTTATCTGGAAAAGGGTCTCTTGAAGAACGATCCCTTCGAGGTACTTGATCAGGAAGGCGTCGGTCAGCTCGTTGAAATGGCTTGTCGCTTGGGAAAACAGACACGACCTGATATCAAGCTTGGCATTTGTGGAGAACATGGCGGTGAGCCAAGTTCAGTTGAATTTTGCCACCGAGCCGGTCTTGATTACGTGAGTTGTTCACCTTACCGAGTGCCAATTGCCAGATTAGCAGCAGCACAAGCAGCGGCACGCGAACTATAGGTTCTCAACGGAACTGATCTAATTATCTGCCCTCTCAGAGTTTCTGAGGGGGCATTTTTTTTTGGTGTTTGCTATATGTTTTAAACCGATGATCTTCGATTTAAAGGTTGTCTCAGACACCACCCCACTAGGGATATCGTCTGATTCGAGGTTTGAAATTTCGCAAACGGGATTAGTTTAGCAGATTAAGTAAATATTCGCTGTTAATCCTTATGGAGTGGGCTTAAAATATTTGCTAGATTGAGCTACTCCCAGAAGGGGTTCCAAGTTTGAAGCTCTTGATAACTGAACTAAATAAATGCTTTTGTTGCTTATAATTAGGTGAATTAAGTAGACTATGAATGACTTCTCAATAGATTTGGTGATATATGAAGCTGATTAAAAAGCCTGCCCTGGAATCACTAAAAAAGTGGAAAATTTTTGAGCATATCCCAGAAGCTGAGCTAAAGCAAATTCATGCAAAAATAGAATATTGTCATTACGATCATGAAGAATCCATAATTCGTGAAAATTCAATTGGCGATCATATCTTTGTTTTGGCATCTGGAAAAGTGAGAATTGAGAAGCAAGTCCGGGAAAATCAATCTGAAGTCCTGGGGTTTTATGATGAAGTGGGTGGACTCTTCGGCGAAATGGCCCTGCTTGAAGATAAACCGCGTAGCGCCGGCATGGTTGCTGATACGGATTGTGAAGTCCTGGCCGTTTCAAAAGAAGATTTCCTCGAACTTGTCCATTCAGTTCCGCTCTTCACCCTGTCAGTTGCTAAAAATATTTCGCAATTTCTCAGAGAAACAGATGAACGTCTCATCAATAAGCTAAGAAAAGAAAATGATGAGCTGCGCCACATGAATTACCTCCTCCAGGAAACCCAGGAAGAATTGATTGGTAAAGAGCGCTTGTCTCTGATTGGTCGCATGGCTTCAACCATTTTGCACGACATGAAAAACCCCATGTCCACCATCGGTGGTTATGCCCAGCTGATTAAAATGAAAAAACATAGTGCCGAACAACTGGCAAAATATGCCGACATCATTGCCAAACAGGTTATCCAGTTTACCACCATGACCCAGGATCTCCTCTCCTTCGCGCAGGGTGGTGAGCAAATGCGTTTGAGATCTGTTCAAATGGGCGGGTATCTTCAGGAGTGTTGCGATTCCCTCGTACTGAAATTTGAGGAACGCGGTATCACCTTTGTTAGAGATCTTAACTTTGAGGGAGAAGTCAGAATAGACAATGGTCGCTTTTTCCGGGTGTTGGAAAATATTGCCAATAATGCCCTGGATGTGCTTGATTCTGAAGGGACCTTTACGGTTCATAGCATGGAAGTTGAAACTGGCATCCGCATCATTCTGGAAGATAATGGTCGGGGTATGTCTACTGAAGTCATGGAAAATGCCTTTAAAGAATTTTATACCTACGGGAAACGCAAGGGTACTGGTTTGGGCCTGGCCATTGTAAAGCGCATTATTGATGAACATGATGGCTTGATATACATCGACAGCGAAGAGGGTGTCGGTTCAAGATTTATCATCGATCTTCCGGCAGTTGGATATAATCTATTGCCAAAATCTAAACACCAACTTCCCATCCCTTTTGCCGGGAGTTAAATTTTGATTCCTGCCCATGCGCATTCTTGACCCTCCGCCCTTACAGCTCTTAAAAACTTTAGACCCTTTCTCACAAATCCATCCAGCAGAGCTGGAAAAAATGAGCAGTCTCATGCAGCGACAGCTGTTCTTCCCTGGAGAAATCCTCATCAAGGAAGGTGCAGTTGCTACCCAGTTCTTCATCTTAATAAAGGGTCATCTGGAGGTGGTCAAATCCATCGAAGGTGATAAGCTTGAAGTTCTTAATACGATAAAAAACTCGGGGGAGCTCTTTGGTGAAATGGCCCTGGTGGAGGATAAACTTCGCAGTGCAGGGATTATTGCTAAAGAAGAGAGTGAAGTTCTGGTTGTCCAAAAAGCAGGATTTCTGGAGTTGGTTAAGTACTTCCCACAGTTCACCCTTGAGGTTGCCAGAAGTATTTCAAATTACCTGCGCAGAACGGATTCCACGCTTATCGGTTCGCTGGAAGCTAAAAACAGGGAGCTTAACCGCACCATTGAGCAACTCAAAGCCACACGAGAAGCACTGGTGGAGAATGAGCGCTTATCCATGGTGGGTCGCATGGCTTCGACGATTCTACATGATTTGAAAAATCCAATGACCACCATTGCGGGATTTGCACAACTCCTAGGGCTTAAAGAGATGCCCTATGAGGAAGTTGTTAAGTATACCAAGATCATTTCACAGCACGTTATACAGTTCAATACTCTGGCCCAGGAGCTGCTCTCATTCGCACAGGGGAGTTCAACACTTCAACTGCAGGAAATGGATTTTCCCGTCTGCATACAGGATACAGTGGCGAGTTTACGCCACCATTTGGAACAGCAGAACATGCAGCTTGTTACTGATTTTCAAGGTGAGGCTGTGATTAACATTGACCCGAATAGATTCCATCGAGTTTATGAAAATCTGGCCAATAATGCCATTGAAGCCATGGAGGCAGGGGGCACCCTAAGTCTTTCCAGCCGATTGGAGCAGCATCACCTCATTTTGGCAATCTCAGATACGGGTCACGGCATGGAACCAGAAGTTCTTAGCAAAGTCTTTGATGAGTTTTTTACCCATAAGAAGCATGGGGGGACGGGTTTGGGATTGGCTATTGTGAAAAGTATAGTGGCTGATCATCAGGGTAAAATCGAGGTCGGGAGCAAATTAAACCAGGGAACAACTTTCACTATTACACTCCCCGTTCTGCAGGACTGAAACAGCACTCAAGCTGGACGGGGTCGGGTGAATACCCAGGATGACACCTCGGAATCATTTCTCGAGAATTTATATTCAGCCAGGTTGAAGGCCTTCAGCTGTTCTGGATTATCAAATTTATTTTGAATAATATAATCTGCCATCATGCCTCGAGCCCATTTGGCAAAAATGGAAATGACCTTTGCTTTCCCGTTTTCAACTTCCTTGAATTCGATATGGATGACAGGTGCTTTTATAGCCCCAAAATCCACAACCCGAGCATATTCCTTTGATGCCAGGTTGATCAGAGCTGGAGACGGGTCTGTTTTTATTTCTTTATTAATTGCCTGGGTAATTCGCCTATCCCAGAATTGATACAGGTTGTCTCCACGCTTGGTTTTGAGCGCTGTTTTCATCTCCAGCCGATAGGGTTGGATCAAATCCAGTGGACGCAAATAGCCATAAAGACCGGATAGAATTCTCAGGTGGTGCTGTGCAAAGTGAACTTGATCTGAATCATAGGTATTGACCCGCATGTGCCGGTAAACATCGCCGGTAAATGCGAACAGGGCCTGTTTGGCATTCTCAAGATCAAAGGGCGGTTTGAAGGCTTTGTAGCGGGAAATATTGAGATCGGCCAGTTTCTCACTGATGGACATTAAGTCCATGAGCTCAGACTTTTTATAGCGCTTCAGCTGCATGATTAAATGCCTGCTCTGGCTCAACATGTCTGGAATTGTAAAAAGTTCAGTTGGGGCGGGGTCGTCAAAATTGACACTTTTAGCAGGTGAGATGAGAGTAATCATTTCTATTCCAGTTTATCCTTTGCTACGGTGATGGCTGCTCAATTAATCACAAAATCCTTGTACCAGCTCAACTGCGGCTGGCGCTGTTGGGGCATATCCATCGGCCCCAATACTCTGGGAAAATTCGCGACTGACCGGTGCTCCCCCGATGAGAATTTTGGTTCCATTTAAGTCAGAACTGCTTCTAAATGCCTGAACCACTTCCTTCATATTATTCATGGTGGATGATAGCAGGGCAGAGACGCAGACGATGGAGGCCTGGTGTTGGGAAGTTGCCTCGAGAAATTTTTGAGCTGGTACATTTACTCCCAGATCGATAACATCAAACCCAGCTCCAACCAGCATGATTCGAACCAGGTTTTTACCAATATCATGCATATCCCCCTTCACCGTACCAATAATGACTGTATGCCGCTGACGGGCTTCTGAATTTCCAACCAGGTGAGGCTTCAGGATGTCGATGGCGGTTTGCATGGCCTGCGCTGACATGAGCACTTGAGGCAGAAACATTTCATTGCGTTTGAATCGATCGCCAACAATAGCCATCCCAGGCAGAAGCTGCTCATCCAGAATATGTTGACTGTTGACTCCGGTACTGAGTAATTGGTTTACCGCTGTAGAAATGGAAGCCACATTACCCATAATGATAGCTTGTTGGATGGAATCAGGTGTGATAGTCATTTACTTCAGCTCTCTGTGAGCGACCTTGTACATCGCAATTAAATTTTCTGGTTGGCAGTAGGAGGCAACCACATTGCTGGTGCCCAAAATAAAGCCACCGCCCCGTCTGGCATCCCGGATCAAATTTCGGGTTGTATTCTCAACTTCCTTTACATCGCCATTGGCGAGCAAGTCTACATCAATATTTCCCATAAAAGCGAGATCTTTTCCGTATTGCGCTTTAAGTGTAGGGATATCCATGTTTGCATTGGGATCACATGACTGTAAAACATCAATACCGCAATCAATGAGGTCGGGAATGACCGTCCGAAGATCCCCATCAGAATGAAAGAATACAGGTACTCCCTGCTTTTTGATTTCCCCTACCATGTTTTTTAGGATGGGAAAGTAGTCTGCACGTAAATATTCCGGGTCAACAAATGTCCCGGTATTGAAGGCCAGATCATCAGCAATAAGTATGGCGTCAGCGCCTGCTTTGGCACTCATTATCGCCAGGGACAGATTGGTTTCAATCAGTTTCTCAAAATACCTTTTCATGGTATCCCGGGCTTGGATGGTCCACATCATGAACCGTTCGAATCCCAGCAGCTCATAGCCCAGATCAAAACCTGCATTCAAGGTTGCCAGGACAAAGAAATCGGTAGTCTCTTTCCAGCGCTTAACCTGGCTGGAGTCAAAACGACTCACATCAGGTGGTCTCCAGGCTTCCAGCGCTTCGGGACTCTGTGCAATGGATTCAACAAGTTGAACCGTGGCATCAGGTGGCTGGGTATAGGTTGCGCCCCAGAAATCTTTAAAGATTTCAGTACCCCAATCATCATGAATCCCTAGAATTTCTACAGGTGGACCTAAAACACGAGCACCTACAATATCTGCCCCCAGAAGTTCACGAATTCTCTGATGATTCAAAAAATAGGCATCGGGACCCTGGTCATAATTTTCGCCTAAAACCGCCTTGATAATAACATCAGTGTAGCCCCCTCCAATTTCGCCAATGGGGACTCTGGTTGTCTCTATCCTGTTTATTGCCGAGAAAACGTTATCTCTTCCAGTCATGGGCTCAAACTAATAGAAAAGGATAATTGGGGATAGTAGATAGTTTGGAAAAGAATGATCTCCCGAATAGGGGAGTTGTTCTTCTCATGGGCTGAATATTCTTCTGTCAATTGGAATAAATCTTCGGTATTAAAAAATAATAGAGTAATCTTTGTGGCTGATGGGTGAGTTCAAAAAAAATAACTGAAACCTTTCCACTCATCCGGCATAAAAAGCTGTGACAAATAATTGGAGTTCATATGAAAAAACAAATGCTACTAGTTACACCCCTCATACTTATCGCTCTTCTGCTTCCGACCAATTTGAGCGCGTCTGACATCGGAGTCGCCAAAGCGTTGAGCAATGCCTATGCAGATATTGCCGAGCAAGTCTCACCCTCCGTCGTGACCATTACCAGTGAGCATGTGTACAAGCACCCCGCCATGGATCAATACAAGAACTTTCAGGACATGCTGCCCAAACAATTCTGGCCATTTCTGCCTGAAGGGGATCGTGAAATGAAAAGTACTTCTCTGGGCTCAGGCATCATCATCAGTGAAGATGGCTATATTCTTACCAATAATCATGTTGTGGAAAAAGGTGAAAACATAAAAGTCCAAATCTCGGACAATAAAGAATATGACGCAGAAATAATCGGAGCAGACCAACCAACTGACGTCGCCTTGATAAAAATTGATGCGAAAGGTTTAAGACCCATAAAAATGGGCGACTCGGATAAAATCAGAGTTGGCGAATGGGTCCTGGCTGTAGGGAGCCCCTTTTCAGGCAGTTTGTCCCAGACAGTGACGCAGGGAATTATCAGCGCTACCGGTCGTTCTGCTGTTGGCCTGAATGACTACGAGAATTTTATTCAAACTGATGCAGCCATCAATCCTGGTAACTCCGGTGGAGCCCTGGTGAATCTCGATGGAGAGCTCATCGGGATGAATTCAGCGATTGCCTCAAGGTCTGGCGGTTATCAGGGGATTGGTTTTGCCATTCCCATTAATTTAGTCAATCGAATTATGGAAGATCTGCGAGCCACTGGTCGTGTGACTCGCGCCTGGCTCGGTGTATATATTCAAGCCGTTGATGCAACCATGGCCAAAAATCTGGGTATGGATATAGCCAAGGGCGCGCTGGTCCAGGATGTGGCGTCCGGGAGTCCAGCGGAAGATGCAGGTATTAAACAACTTGATGTGATTATAGAGTTTGATGGACACGAGGTGGAGAATTCAGGGAAATTACCCATTCTGGTGTCTACACAGCGACCCAATGAAAAGAAAAAATTGAAAGTCCTGCGGGATGGCAAAATTAAAACCATCACAGTAAAACTAGGCGAATTACCAGAGGAGGTGACGGCAGCCGGACCCTTTGAACCAGAAAAATCTGATATTGGCTTGACTGTGGAGACAGCCACTCAGGAGCGCTTACGTTTTTACAACCTGTCCCAGGTAGATGAAGGCGTTTTAGTCACCGCTGTTGACCGTGACAGTGAAGCCTTTAAGAAAAATATCCGTGCCGGTCAGCTCATTCAAAAGATGGGACCCAATGTGAGAAACTTATCGAAAGTCAGCACCAGGGAAGCCTTTGAAAAAAATCTGAGGAACTACCAACCTGGCGACACCATATTGCTTCTGGTGAGGCGGGATAACTCCAACACATTTTTTGTTGCTCTCAATGTCCCTGATTAAATGGCTGGATTGCTAGTCTGATCTATAAAATATCACTTTCCTCCAAACCACGAGACCCCGGGTACTTCACATGTATCTGGGGTCTCTTTCATTCTAGAAGCCTTGAAGGTTAACCATACAAATTCTGCATTATTAAGGTTTAAAAGGTAGCATTTATTAAAATGGGGATAACATTGACAAGGCGAAAATGCGGCGATTATATTGCGCGGCTAAAAAATGATGGTCGGTTGGCAGCAAAAGTAACGGAAATTAAGACGGGAACAGACAGACTCATGATGAAGGAAGTATCTAGCAAAGTAGATTTTATCGCCCTGGAACACGACATGCTCAAATTCTGGGAAGATGAAGATATCTTCAACAAACTTAGGGTTCAGAACGCTGGAAAACCGCGCTGGTCTTTTCTTGATGGTCCCATTACTGCCAACAATCCCATGGGGGTCCACCATGCCTGGGGTCGTACTTACAAGGATCTTTACCAGCGCTTTCATGCCATGTTGGGCATGGAGCTTCGTTATCAGAATGGCTTTGACTGCCAGGGCTTGTGGGTAGAAGTTGAAGTTGAAAAAGATCTTGGTTTTAAATCCAAAACAGACATTGAAGCGTACGGGGTTGAAGCTTTTGTAAATAAGTGTAAAGAACGAGTTCACAAATTTTCAGCTATTCAAACCGAGCAATCCAAACGCATGGGCTATTGGATGGATTGGGACAATTCCTATTTCACCATGTCTGATGAAAACAATTATACCATCTGGGCTTTTCTGAAAAAATGTTTTGACCGTGGATTTATCTATAAGGGCTATGATGTAATGCCCTGGTGTACCCGCTGCGGTTCGGCCCTTTCCGAGCATGAAATTGCCACTGAAGGATATAAAGAGCTGACTCACACTTCCATATATTTAAAGTTTCCCCTGAAAAACCGTGATAAGGAGTCCTTGCTGGTTTGGACAACCACTCCCTGGACACTTTCATCCAATATTATGGCCGCAGTTCACCCCGATCTTGACTATGTCAAAGTCAAACAGGGTGAAGATATTTTCTACCTTGTACAGGGTAGACTCTCAGTGCTTCAGGGTGATTACGAAGTTCTTGAAACCCTTAAGGGCAAAGACATGTTGGGCTGGGAATATCATGGTCCCTATGATGAATTACCCATCCAGGCTGATATTCATCATGCCGTAATATTTTGGGATGAGATTTCCGAAACCGACGGTACCGGTATTGTTCATATTGCACCAGGTTGCGGAAAAGAAGATAATGCCCTGGCCAAAGAACTTGGCTTTCAGGTGATCAAGCCCATTGATGAGTTTGGAGCCTATTTAGAAGGCTTTGGTGAGTGGACCGGCAAAAATGTCATGGACATCGGTGACGCTGTCATTGATGACCTCTCCCAGAAGGGTCTACGCTACAAGCGCGAACCCATCACTCACCGCTATCCCTGTTGCTGGCGTCATGGTACGGAACTGGTATTCCGTCCAGTGGATGAATGGTTTATCCGCATGGATGATCTCAGGGGAGAAATCGCTGAGGTCACCAAACAGGTCGAGTGGATTCCAGCCTACGGGAAAGAGCGGGAGCTGGATTGGCTCAAAAACATGCATGACTGGATGATTTCCAAGAAACGCTACTGGGGATTGGCCCTGCCGATCTGGACCTTTGAGGATGGATCGTTTTATGTGGTGGGCTCAGAAACTGAACTGGAGGAACTGGCCGTCGAAGGTTGGGATGAATTTAAGGGAAACAGCCCCCATAAACCCTGGATTGATCTGGTAAAAATCAGGCATCCAGAAACCGGTCTCATTGGAACTCGAGTTCCCGATGTGGGGAACCCCTGGCTTGACGCCGGGATTGTGCCTTATTCCACCATGGACTATCGGAAAGATCCTGAATACTGGGAAAAATGGTTCCCTGCAGATTTTATTGTGGAATCGCTCCCGGGACAATTCAGAAATTGGTTTTATGCCATTCTTGCCATGAGTACGGTGATGGAAAACCGACCTCCCATCAAAACGATTATGGGTCACGCCCTGGTTAAAGATGAGCTGGGCGATGACATGCACAAGTCAGCAGGTAATGCCATCTGGTTTGAAGATGCCGCCGAAAAAATGGGTGTGGATGTCATGCGCTGGATGTATGCGTCTCAGGTACCCGTAAATAATTTGAATTTTGGTTATCATGCTGCCGATGAAGTCCGTCGCAAGGTGCTTACCCTGTGGAACACCTATTCCTTTTTCGTGACCTATGCCCGTCTCGACAAATTTGATCCCATGTCTACTCTGGATGAATCAACCCTCACGGAGTTGGACCGGTGGATATTAGCCCGATTAAACCAGTTGGTGGGTCAGGCGCGGAAAGATTATGACAGCTATCAGGCTGACAAACTCATGCTCAAGATTAATCGTTTTGTGGATGAATTATCAAATTGGTATGTGCGTCGCTCCCGACGTCGTTTCTGGAAAAGTGAAAATGACACGGACAAATGGGCGGCCTATCATACACTCTATCAGGCCCTGGTGACACTCTCAAAATTAATTGCCCCGGTTTCTCCATTTTTTACTGAAGAGATGTACCAAAACCTGGTTGTTGCTCTGGATCCTGAGGCACCTCAAAGCATCCATCTCTGTAGCTTTCCTGAAGTTGATGAACGCTGGATGGATGATGCCTTGCTGCGACGCGTGGATGTGGTCATTAAGACCGTGGAAATGGGAAGAGCCGCCAGGAATAAAGCCAATCTCAAGGTTCGGCAACCCCTGGCAACCATCTCAGTTTATTTTCCAAGTGCGGAAGACAGGTCTTTTGCCGTGGATCTCCAGGATCAGATTCTGGAAGAATTGAACATCAAGAAATTAACCGTGGTTGAGAATGCTGATGCCCTGGTCCAATACGATATCAAACCGAATCTGGGTCTCTTAGGACCGAAGTACGGTAAAGACATGG
>JAIPGJ010000084.1 GCA_021736185.1 Fidelibacterota bacterium
GTTCCGCTTTGCGCTGGCATTATGCAAATATGTCAGAAAAATGGTTTACCAATGCGAGTCTGGGGCAATTTGGCAGTTCGGGTCCGACCAATTCTACGTTCAAGGGATTCCTCGTCAATAATGAACCCCTGTCACCACAAGTCAGTTATGACACCTATGTGATCGATGAAGTGACAGAACCGGACGCGGAAGTTGAATTGTATCAAGATAACCGGTTGGTAGACGTAACGCGAGCCAATGAATCAGGATACTATCGATTCCTGGTCCCCCTGAATTACGGAACATCAGATTTCAAGGTGCGGATTTATGCCAAGCAAGGACGAATTATTGAATTAGACCGACGTATTCAGATTCCATTCAATTTTCTAAGGGCGAAAGAATATCGCTATGAGATAAGCGGTGGACAGGTCAGTACGGAAACACTTTATCAAGTGAATTATTCAAATACGCTGCACAGTAAAATCTCTTTGGGTGTAAATGACTGGATGACTGGGGAATTAGGGGTGGAGTACGTCGAAGATAAATATGAAGATAAACCCATAGCCTATAGCAAAGTATCAACACGGGTCACTGGTGATATTTTGGTGGGACTAGATGTTGCATTGCAGAATTATTACCGGCTCTCTATGAGAGGTGTGGGTCCCAATATGTCTTCCTTTTCCATGGAATATAGCCTCTTTGACCCCCAAGCTGTTCTCAACCCTGCAGGCTATATACAACAATTTTCCGGCAACATATTCTACCCCTTCCAGATTGCCAAGATACGCTTCACATCCAGAGCGAGTAGCAGCTGGATTGAGACAGAAAATGAGAACCGACTCAGTGTTACGATGGACGTCAACCAGAATATAAACGGCTATAGAATCCAATATGGGATAAAAGAACAACATACCTTCTATGAATCCAGCCATGGTCGGGCGAGTGAGGTACGTCTTGGCGTTGCCCATAGTATTCCGCGTATTCCTTCAGTGCACAAATTGCTGAGAGGTAGCTATTTAAATACTGATCTTACCTATAACACAGTTCTCGGAAAGGCTGAAGAACTAAGATTCCAATATTTCAAGAAAATTGGTCCTCGTTTAAAACTTCGCTATATGAGTACCCACTCTTTGCAGCAGGATAACTCACTTTATGAGCTGGGCTTCACCTGGGATCTGGATGTTTTTCAATCTACATCGACGTTGCGAACAGATGGCGTGGCATCCCATTCATATTCACAAACACTGCGAGGGTCCCTGGCACTGGATCGTCAGAATGGTGAAGTCCTGTGGGATAGTCGACAGCAAGTGGGACGAGCAGGTGTAAGTATTCGCATGTTTGAAGATGCGAATAATTCTGGCACGTATGATATGGATGAAAAAATTATTCCCGGGAATGCCGTGACCATAGAACGTGCCTCAAGTCGATTGGTGACCAAATCAGGAATTACCAGGCTCACCCAACTACAACCATACCGACATTACAATTTTAAAGTAAATGAAGCTCGAATAAAGAATCCCATGTTGGTTTCGAGTAAACCACAATTTTCTGTAATTACGGATCCCAATTCGATTAAACGCATTGATGTGCCTTTCTATACGACAGGTATTATCGAGGGAAGAATTGATCGTATCCAGGGAGATAAACTTGATCCAATATCCGGTCTAAGAATTCACATTCGAAAAACAGATGGCTCCATGGAGACAACCTTACGTACATTTGCAGATGGCTCTTATTATTCCATGGAAATTCCACCCGGTGATTATGAAGTATGGGTGGACGATAATCAGTTGGAATTTTTAGGGATGCTCTCCTCACCTGAAAAACGGACTTTCACCGTGATTTCATCTCCAGATGGTGACTACATCGAAGGTCTCAACTTCATCCTGGAATAATTGACTGAATGAGCTAAAATTGGGGTGGCGGTGCTGGTTTATTCCCCAATACGGCTTCAATCTTTTCCATAACCTCAGGTGTTAAGGCTGGCAAAGCATCCAGCGCTTTCAAATTCTCCGTCAATTGTGACATTTTTGAAGCACCCAGAATCACTGTACTTACATTGGGATTCCTGGCACACCAGGCCAGTGACATATTGGTGAGTGAAAAACCGATATCGTCAGCAATTTTTTGTAATTGAACGGCTTTCTGGATTTTGGCTTTTCCATCAGGGGATTCAACCATTCGCTTTAGCCAGCCATAACCTGGCAGGTTAACTCGTGCATCATCTGGGATGCCCTTGCTGTATTTTCCAGTGAGCAGTCCAGACGCTAGAGGTGACCAGATCGTTGTGCCCAAACCAATTTCTGTATACAATCGACGATAATTGGATTCCACATTGTCCCGACGGAACATGTTGTACTCAGGTTGTTCCATGGTGGGAGGGATTAGACCATATTGCCGGGCAATCCCATAGGCTTCCATGATTTGCTGGGCACTCCATTCAGACGTTCCCCAGTACAATACTTTGCCCTGATGAATGAGATCATTCATGGCTCGCACCGTTTCTTCAATAGGTGTGGATTCATCGGGTCGGTGGCAGAAAAATAAATCGAGATAATCAACTTTCAGTCTGCGTAGGGCAGCATGACAGGCATCGGTGATATGTTTTCTGCTTAGCCCCTTCTGTGTGGGGAGTTGCCCACCCCAGAACACCTTTGATGAAACAATAAATGTGTCCCTTGTCCAGCCCAGCTTTTTAAGTGCATCGCCCATTATCTCTTCTGAAGCGCCATTGGCATAGGCTTCAGCATTGTCAAAAAAATTAACACCGGCATCATAGGCGGTTTTCATCATCTCTTCTGCCAGTTTGAGATCCACCTGGGCCTGAAAAGTGACCCATGAGCCAAACGAAAGGGTACTTACTTTTAACCCGGAACTTCCTAAACGACGATACTCCATATTCAATTCCTCTTTAATAGTATTAAAATAATTTGGTGCTAAGAATAAAGGACAGGTTCACTGATTCCAATCTAGAAATTTAAAAAAGCTGGCACTCCGGAAAGCGGCTGAACCACAAATATGCGGCAAATATTCTGCAAAACCGGGTGCTTTCTATTTCTTTAACGAAAATGGTATGATTTCTGCTTTTCCCTTGACTTGGTTGTGTCAAACGCTATTTTTTTTGAAAACAAATATCGTGTGTCTCCTGTCAATAAGTGCACACATTATTCTTTAGACTAAGGGGAAAAAATGAGCAAATTCATTACAGTTACAATTTTACTTTCTGCCCTCCTTATAGGATCTTGTTCTACTATGAGCTTCATCCCAACAGAGGGTGGTGCCGCCAAGTTTAATCTAGCAACGGTAGAGTATGTTCAGGCTCAGGGAAACGCTCAAAAAGAGGCCCTCATCTCTGATCTTGCTAGTAGTCTGAGTACGGTTCTGGACTCGGTGCTAGAGAGTGATCGTGCTGCTCTGCTGGCCATGACCGCCCAAATAGATTCACTCAATAGTGTCATTTTGGAATTTTCAAGCAGAATTGACTCCACTGAGCTGAATGTTGAGCGATCACTCATCACCATGCAAAAAGAACTTACAGCGGTGAAAACCAATGCCAGCAGCACTCGCATGGTTATTCGTCGCATCAATGATGACATTGAAGCTCTTCCTTTAAAAGCCCTCGAGACATTTAATGCGGCGATCAATGATTATTTGAAGAAGGATGAAGCTCCTAAAGAGTAAGCCGCACCTTTTTTGAAACCATATTACTTAAGTCCCCTCGCTGAATTCAGCAGGGGACTTTTTATTTTGTTTATTCTCAGTGATTGAGAATGGAACGACTGGAGCGAACAAATGCGTAAATCGATTATCCTGATTTCCGGTGTAAATGGTGAAATTGGTCATGGTCTGGTTCGATCTCTTTACGATCAGGGCATCCGCAACATGATTGGGATTGATCTCAGTATGGCCGACGATTTTGTGTTGGAGCGTACTGAGGATTGTTTGATTGGAAATATTCTGGATCGCAACCTTTTGGAGCGGATCAATGCTCAATATCAAATAGAGTCCATTTATCACATGGCTGCTCTCTTGAGTACCAGGGCAGAATTCTCCCCTGTCATTGCCCACGAAGTCAATGTGGATGGCACCCTGAATCTTTTGGATCTCGCCATGGAACAAGCCCAGAGTCATGGTCAAACCGTAAAATTTTTCTTTCCCAGCTCGATTGCAGTATATGGCATACCCAATCTGGAGAAAAAAACCTCCGTGGGTGCCATTCATGAAGATGATTTTCGCTACCCACAAACCATGTACGGGTGCAACAAACTGTATTGTGAGAGCTTGGGAGATTACTACAGCCATTACTATAAAAGACTTTCAGCCCATGATTCCAGTGGTCTGGTAGATTTTAGAAGTCTACGCTTCCCCGGCATTATAAGTGCCCAAACCTTACCTGCTGGAGGCACCAGTGACTATGCTCCTGAAATGATTCATGCTGCTGCCAAGCGCCAACACTACAGCTGCTTTGTGCGGGAGGATGCAACCATCCCATTTATGACCATGAGTGATGCCATTCGTGCGATCCACTTGCTCATGGCTGCACCACAGAACGCATTGACTCAGATGGTTTATAATGTGAAAGCGTTTAACCCATCGGCTGGAGAATTTTTATCGATTGTAAAGACTTACTATCCAGATGCGGACATTGATTTTATCATTAATGATAATCGTCAGGCTATCATCGATAGTTGGCCGGCAGATATCAATGATGACCAGGCCAGGAAGGACTGGGGCTGGTCTGCCAAACACGATCTGGATAAAGCTTTTTCTGAATATTTAATGCCCGAGATCAGGAGCCGTTATGAACACAACTAAAGACCGCCTGAATAGAGAACTGGAAGATATCAAAGCTGCCGGTCTGTTTAAAGCAGAACGCGTCATCGAATCCCAGCAAAGTGCTGAAATCCAGGTTGGAGGAGCATCAGTTCTTAATTTCTGCGCTAACAACTACCTGGGACTGGCAAATCATCCCCGGCTCATCAAAGCAGCACAAGAAGGATTGGCGAGGTGGGGTTTTGGCATGAGCTCAGTCAGATTTATCTGTGGCACCCAAAGCATCCATAAGGAATTGGAAAAGAAACTGGCTGCTTTTCTGGGATTTGATGATGCTATTCTTTACACCTCATGTTTCGATGCCAATGGGGGTCTTTTTGAAACCATACTGGGGTCCGAAGATGCCATTATATCAGATCAACTGAATCATGCCTCCATTATTGATGGAATTCGTCTGTGTAAAGCCGAACGATATCGATACGCCAATAATGACATGGACGAACTGGAATCAATTTTGAAAGCGTCCCAAGGCGCTCGGACCCGTCTGATCTCAACCGATGGCGTTTTTTCCATGGACGGATTTGTGGCCCAGGTAGATAAAATTTGTGATCTGGCAGAAAAGTATGATGCACTGGTTCATGTGGATGATTCCCATGCCACAGGATTTTTTGGTCCCAATGGCCGAGGCTCCTATGAATTTCGCGGTGCCATGGGACGCGTTGATATCATCACATCTACCCTGGGAAAAGCCATGGGAGGGGCCAGTGGTGGGTTCACTGTGGCCCGGCAGGAAATCGTTGATATGTTAAGACAACGATCTCGACCCTATCTGTTCAGCAATACCCTGGCTCCCGCTATCACCGCGGCCAGTATTGCGGTCATAGACCTCCTGTCTGAATCTTCGGACCTGCGTCACAAGCTGGAGGAAAACACGCTTTACTTCCGGGAGCAGATGACCGCTGCAGGATTCTCAATTAAAGCCGGCGTGCACCCCATTGTACCCATCATGCTGGGAGATGCCAAGTTGGCCGCTGATATTGCTGCTGCCATGTTGGAAATGGGTATCTATGTTATTGGCTTCTCTTTTCCAGTGGTACCCAAGGGTGAAGCCAGAATTCGCACTCAAATCAGTGCTGCGCATACCCGCCGACATCTCGATTTGGCGATCAAAGCCTTTACCGAAGTCGGCAAAAAATTTGGGGTAATCTAATTTGCGTTGTTGTGGTAGGGTTGTAGCATGCTACAACCCTACCACAACCCCACCAACACAAACAGTTCAAATCATCATTTACCTTAAAATCTCACTTACAGATCGTACCCATTTATGCTATGTTTTACCATGGTAAATCAGGGTTTAGAACTATGAAGAAATTGTATATCGTCAGGCATTCCAAGGCAGTTGAAATGGCGCCTGATTTCTCAGATTTCAATCGTTGCCTGGCTGATTACGGCAGGCAAAAAGCCGTCTCAATCGCCAGACATCTGGCCCAGGATCTGGATCAGGTTGATCTGATCCTTTCCAGCCCTGCTTGCCGAGCCCTGGAAACCGCCAGAATCTTTGCCGAGCATTTGAATTATTCCAGCGACGATATTGTTCTGCAACAGGCCCTCTATCATTTTGGTGGAATCGAAAACGCTCTCGATATTATTGCTCATGTCGATGATGATGTACAGACTTTGATGCTCTTTGGACATAATCCAACATTCAATGCTTTGAGCTGGCATCTGTGCAAAGATTTTCGTGAGGGCATGCCAACTGCTTCAGTTGTGGGGATCAATTTCAAAACCAGCACCTGGACCAAAGCGATAAAAAAGGGAGGCAGCTTGCAGACTTACCTCACTAAAAGGAATCTAGACTAGTCTGAATATGCCCAGACCTTCCAAAAAATTTCGTGTAACCAAACGGGACCCTGAAATTATCTGGGTTCCCGATTCAGAACAAAAATATGCTGCCATTGATATTGGTTCCAACGGTGTCCGTCTCCTCCTGACCAAAGTGATAACCACAGGGAATCACTGTGTTTTTGCCAAGGAATCCCTGGTGAGGATGCCCATTCGTCTGGGTGCTGATGTGTTTAAGGATAAAGCTATATCGGCGAGGAAAGAAGAGCAACTTGTCTCTACCCTGATTGCATTTTCACATTTACTCAAAGCCTATGAACCGATTGACTATCGAGCCTGTGCGACTTCGGCTATGCGAGAGGCCAGTAATGGTACCACCATCGCGGCCCGAATTCGGGAGGAAAGTCAATTAAATCTGGAAATTATTGATGGTTCGGTGGAAGCGGAGATGATCTTTGCTTCCCACATCGCCGAAACACTCCAAGCCGATCGAGCCTATCTGTATATAGATGTTGGTGGTGGTAGTACTGAATTAACTTTTTTTGCCAGGAGTGAACGCTTGATATCGCGTTCCTTTCCCATCGGTACCGTACGTTTGTTGAGCAATCAGGTTAGAAAAACGGTCTGGAGTGCCATGCAGGCCTGGATTCTAAAATATCGTCCGCTGGATATTCAGCTAAGTGCCATTGGCTCAGGCGGTAACATGAATAAAATCCTCAGGCTTTCCACTAGTAAATATGATATGCCAGTCAGCTATAAAGAACTGAATGAGATTGATGCCATGCTCAATTCCTACACTTTGGAAGAGCGTATCAGGGTGTTGCATCTTAGGCCGGACCGCGCTGATGTTATTGTTCATGCTTCCAAAATATTCAAATCCATCATGGAGTGGGGTGAGATCGAAGAAATCTTTGTCCCCCAATTTGGACTTGCTGATGGATTAGTGCATCATATGCATGATGAATATCTGAAAAATCACTAGGGGGATTCATTCAATGGATTCGGAAAAAACCGTTTTAGATGCATTGGCAGAAATCCTGCCAGAGGCTCGAATCAAAGGACGGTTGATTGATCGTCATCGATTTGCCAGAGATGCCAGCTTCTACCGACTGATTCCAAAAGTGGTGGTACAGCCCACCAGCGAAAAGGAAATAACCGACCTTTTTACCTATTCACATCAAAGTAAAATACCGCTCGTCTTCAGAGCGGCAGGAACCTCCCTGTCAGGTCAATCGATCACAGATGGTATTCTGGTGGAAGTCAGCAACAAGTGGCAGGAATTTTCCTTTGATCAGGAAAGTGGAACCATTGAGTTGGAACCAGGCTTGATTGGAGCCCATGTCAATCGCAGACTGGCGCCCCATGGACGCAAAATCGGACCAGATCCTGCATCCTTGGATGCCTGCATGATTGGTGGTATCATCGCCAATAATGCCAGCGGCATGTGCTGTGGCGTCAAAGACAATGCCTACCATACTCTGGAGAGCGTCCGGTTTATCCTGCCCAATGGACAGCTCTATGATACCCAGGAGGAAGGCTGTGATCAGCTCCTCCTAAAACAGGCTCCAGATATTCATCATGGGCTCCTGGATTTAAGGAAACGCATTCTCGCAGATAAAACCCTCTACGGCCGTGTGAGAGATAAATATACTCGGAAGAATACTCAGGGCTATTCACTGAATGCCCTCATCGATTATGAAAAGCCCATTGATATTTTAAGTCACTTGCTGGTGGGTTCTGAAGGAACTCTGGGATTCATTTCAAAAGTCCGCCTGAAAACCCTGCCCGATGATCCCCATAAATCCGCTGCCCTGCTTTTCTTCAAAGACATCCGTTCAGCTACCGAGACCGTCATACCGCTGGAGAAGGCGGGAGCTCAGGCTCTGGAACTCATGGATCGAGCAGCCCTGCGTTCCATTCAGGATGAGCCGGGGATGCCTAAGGAAATCAAAACACTCCCTGAGAAGGCTGCCGCCCTGCTTTGTGAATTTCAGGCTTCTGATGCTAAAATGCTGGCTGAAAAAGTCGCAAGCGGTCTCAAATCCTTGAAGTCGGCTAAATTGGTTCACCCTGCAGAATTTACCGAACACGAAGCAACACGACTCCTTTACTGGAAACTTCGGAAAGGCTTGCTGCCATCCGTGGGTGCCGTGAGAAAATCAGGGACGACGGTCATTATTGAGGATATATGCTTTCGCTTAAAAGATTTGGCTGATGCAACCCTGGAGCTTCAGGGTCTGTTTAAAAAACATGGTTATGATGATGCCATCATTTTTGGTCATGCCAAGGACGGAAATCTCCACTTTGTCATCTCTCAAACCTTTGCTGATGCAGCTGGCAGAGACCAGTATGAACATTTCATCAGGGATGTTGTCAATATGACCGTGGGTACCTATGATGGCGCTTTGAAGGCTGAACATGGTACGGGTCGTAACATGGCACCCTTCCTTGAGACGGAATGGGGTGAGGTAGCCGTGGAGATCATGCGTGATCTGAAAGCCCTGATTGATCCTGAATTGCTTTTAAATCCAGGTGTGATCATCAATGATGACCCTGAGATTTATCTTAAAAATATTAAACCAACTCCAAGTATTGAAGCCGTCGTTGATACATGTATTGAATGTGGTTTTTGCGAAACCTGGTGTCCTTCAAAAGAATTAAGCATGACACCCCGTCAGCGTATTGCTACCTGGCGGGAAATTCAACTGCTGCAGAAGGGTGACTTCACCGATCGTGAAACGGCTCAGGTTCTGCTCAAGGATTACGCTTTCGAGAGTGTTGATACCTGTGCTGTGGATGGACTCTGCGCCCTGGGATGTCCGGTAAAAATAGACACAGGAGATTTAACCCGCCATTTCAGACAGCAGAGCCATGGTTTGATTGGACGCAAAATCGCCTGGTGGACTGTGAGATATTTCAGCTTTGTGGTTGAAATGATCCGTCTGGGTCTCAATCTGGCAACACCTCTTGCACGACTGATGGGCAGCGAAAGCATGGTTTCACTTTCCATGAAGATACACCGCTGGAGTGGAGGCAGAATTCCGGTCTGGCACAAATACATGCCAACTGGTGGCAAAGGTTTGCCAGTCATCAGAATAAAAAATCCTGAGCATAAAGAGGAGCTGGTCTATTTTGCCTCATGCCTCAACCGCGGAATGCATAAAATCCCAGGTGAAACCAATAAGCTGAGCACCGCTGAAGCTTTTATTCAGCTTTTACAGGAGGCGGGTATACATCCCATATATCCTGCCCATCTGGAAGATCTGTGCTGTGGAACGCCCTATTCATCCAAGGGCTTTGATAAAGCTTATAAACTCATGGCCGAGACGACCGTACAGGCGCTGTGGAAGACCTCAAAGCAGGGATACTTGCCCATTGTTGTGGATACTTCCCCCTGTACCTACAAAATGCTGCACTATGATAGCATTTTGGAGGGAGAACTTTTGGAGCAATGGAAATCTTTGAAGATCATTGACATCATAGCCTACTTGAATGATACGCTCATACCCCGGCTTAATCTGAAATATAAAACAGATAAAATTATCCTCCATCCGACCTGTTCATCAAGAAAAATGGGTCTTGAAAAGAAAATGCTTGCCGTAGGTCGGGCCTGTGCAGAAGAGGCCATTATTCCCGAGGATGTGGGCTGTTGCGGATTCGCAGGCGATCGAGGTTTTCTGGTCCCCGAGCTCACTGCCAGCGCAACCCTTCATGAAGCGGCTGAGGTCAGAAATCATCAAGGAGTTCATGGGCATTATTCAACATCCAGAACCTGTGAAATGGGCATGTCCAATGCCACCGATGAGACCTATTCCTCACTGATTCATCTAGTCCACAAGGCTGTATTCAGCTAACGCAGGTTTCCCTCAGACAAATACCTTAGGTTCAACAGTAAGGGCGGATTGCAATCCGCCCTTACTGTTTCTAGAAAAAAAGTTTTGTACATGGGTTGGTCCTGTTTATATTACTACAAACGTAGGAGAGTAGCGATATGAGTAGTAAGCTGAACCTGGATGCCCTGAGCCAATTCGAATGGCTGATCATGAATCATTTATGGGTGATGGATAAAGCCTCTGCCAGAGAAGTCATGGAAGCCATGCCAGACGAAGCACAGCGAGCCTACACCACCATTCAGACCTATTTGGAGCGCCTGGTGGATAAAGGCTATGTGAGCAAAGAAAAAATCGGGATGGTGAATTTTTACACCACACAGGTGCCCCGAGCAGATGCAGTACATGGTGCGACGGAAAGTTTTATTGAGCGGGTGTTTCAAGGATCAGGGACCAATCTGGCTGCCTATCTCCTTCAAAATAAAAAATTGAATCCCGCTGATCTTGCGAAAATCAGAGCCATTCTCAATGGAGGTGACGGAAATGATTGATCAACTCATACACATCTTTGTTCAATCCTCGTGGCAGATTCTGCTCCTGTCCCTCATGGTCTGGCCGTTGAGCCGATTAAGCATTCGGGCCTATCCAAATTTTGCTTACATCCTCTGGGTAGTTATTCTGGTGAAAGCGTTGATTCCCATCACCATTGCTCTGCCTGCCCAGCAAATTCCAGTGCTCATGCTTTCACCCGTTATCACCGGACAATTCATCCCTGCCATTTCAGCTGAACCCGTCAGTAATGTATCGATGCATACATTATTGCTTTTAGCCTGGCTTATGGGGGTGGTTTACCTCTCAGCAAAACTATTATGGGGCGAGCTGAGGCATCGCAAACTCATGCGATCTGGAGAGCTGCTCTCACCGGAGACATGGTTTGACAGCATGAAAGCAGAACTGGGAATTAAACAAGAGATTCAGCTTTACGTAAATAAGCACATCCAAAGCCCCCTGATGCAGGGACTGTGGAAGGTCCATATTTATCTACCATGGAAATACAACTCCTGGACAGATGCTGAAAAACAAAGTGTGTTGGCTCACGAACTCACCCATGTCAAACGTCGGGACATTATCATTATTTATCTCCAGGCTCTGGTAAAAATCCTTTATTTTTTCCATCCCGTCATCTGGCTGGTGAATGATCAGATCGACCTGGAACGGGAGAAAATATGTGATGATGCCGCCATCGAATTATCCCGAACAGAACGGGGAGCCTATGGTCATCAACTTTTCAAACAGTTGTCATCATTAAAAAAGGGAAACCCCGTGCCCGTTCTGGCTGGTGGCTTTTTCATGAGTGATAGCAGTCTCATCAAACGCTTTCGATACATCAAAGAAAAGAGGGAAGATATGAAGAACTCACTAAA